>CAJWWR010000011.1 GCA_913048245.1 uncultured Prochlorococcus sp.
GGAAGAGATGATGCGATCAGAAAAAGAGTTATATAAAAAACCCGTCCAATATTGTTTATACAATTTCTTAACATCAGTTACTGAACAAGTTTGGCTTTGTATGTTTTAAACTTGGCATTTGCTGTCTTATTTTGTTAACACAATTTCTATCTGCAGGCGCAATAGCTGCCCCCTGTGATTTTCCTGCGTCAGATAACACGGTCCCCCATGGATCAATTACCATTGCATGGCCATGACTTTGTCTCCTTCCATAATGATTTCCCGTTTGGGCAGGTGCTACCACATATGCAGTATTTTCTATGGCCCTAGCTTGAAGAAGTATTTGCCAATGATCTTTGCCTGTAAAAGCAGTAAATGCAGCTGGAATCATCAATAGTTCAGCACCCTCAGAAGATAAATATCTATACAGCTCAGGAAATCGTACATCGTAACAGATTGACAACCCTATTTTACATAACCCTGGGATATCAATAATGGGGGGCTTTTCAGATCCTGATAAAATCGTGGAAGATTCTTTATAAAGATTGCCATCAGGCAAATCAACATCAAAAAGGTGAATTTTGTCGTATTCTCCTAAAACTTGACCATCCTTTCCAAGCAAAGAAGATCGATTAAATATATGAGTTCCATCTCCAGCAGGAACCGGAAATCCTCCCCCTAATAAAACTACTTGATACCTCTGGGCCATTGTTTTCAGAAAGTTACTGCATTTGATAGATAAATCAGAGGATATTTTAAGCTTTTCCTCATCATCACCTAAGAAAGCAAAATTTTCTGGCAATCCAATTAATTCAGCTCCTCTTCTTGTAGCCAATTCAATCTGCTCCTCAGCCACAGTGAAGTTCGCCTCTACATTAGAGGTACTCGTAATTTGTAATGCAGCCACCAAGAAATCAGTCAAGATTTTTACTCCAACATAAAATGCTCATAATTTAAGAAGCACGGATAACATTTTCTTCAACTTGCATAGGAACGATATTTAAGCAATCAAGTTGAGCACAACATCTAAAATCATCCTCAAAATCACCAATACTTGTCAATCTTTTGCCATGAGTTGTGGTTTTCAGACACTTTAATATATCTCCTTTCCAGAAATCCCACAGTGCTAAAGCGGCATTTAATTCATCATTCATAATATTAATTGTGATATTACTATTCTCGACAAGATAAGATGCTAAAGCACCAGCGGCCAATGTATCCTCCAAAGAATAACTTCCTTCCCAGCCACTTCCAAGTATCAATATATTACTTTCATTAATAGATATAATCCTTTCTGCTACTGCCTTTCTATTGGTCAAGGCCATAGATAATAAAATTTTCTTATCTTTCACCTTTTCAAAAGCTCTTGTTCCATTAGTAGTACTCATGAATAATCTTTTCCCCGCGACCAATTCTCTTGTAACTTTTTTTGGGGAATTTCCAAGGTCAAAACCTTCCATTTTTTTTCCCCCTCTTTCTCCTAACATAAGTCGTTTATCTGAATTCCATTTCATTGCTTCCTTCTTCAGTAAAGTAAGATCTGAAAAAACTTGAATAGAATCGGCACCGTTAGTTAAGGCCCAAGCAATTGTAGTCGTTGCGCGTAAAACATCAATAACAACAGCCACTTCAGAATCGTTTTGAGGAACTGCATGGGCTACATGATAATAAGATAGGTTAATAGTCATAAATCTAACTGTTCAAATTATAGGAAAACTAATTTGAATTTTGCTTTTGTTTTAGTTATAAAAATATTTTAATTTCACACATCACAAGAAATGTCGCAATGTTTAATTGGTAATATGAAGATATAAGCAAAGAAATCAGTTTCTTAAATTTAATTTTTCAATATGGGTAAAAATCGAGAAATAAAGGGGGGCGGCTATTTACAAGGAATTATTAAAGTACCTGGCGATAAATCTATTTCTCATAGATCATTAATTTTAGGAAGTATTGCAAAGGGAGAGACCCTAATTAGTGGTTTTCTATATTCTGAGGACCCTTTATCCACAGCAAGTTGTATGAGGAAACTTGGTGTTGAAATCCCTGAAATTATCAAAGACAAACCATTCAAAATAAAGGGTGTTGGACTTGAGGGCTTAAAAGAACCATTAGAAATTTTAGACTGCGGAAACTCGGGAACAACGATGCGGTTATTAATGGGATTATTAGCAGGTAGAAATGGTAAAAGTTTTATTCTTATTGGAGATGAATCTCTTTCAGAAAGACCAATGGGTAGAGTTAGCAAACCCTTACAACTCATGGGAGGGCAGTTATTTGGTAGGGCCAATGGGGAAAAAGCTCCAATAACAGTTATCGGGAAGAACCTTAAAGGTTGTTTAGTAGGCACACCTGTAGCAAGTGCGCAAGTTAAATCTGCAATCTTATTAGCCGGTCTAACAGCTTCTGGATCTACTTCCGTTATTGAGCCAGCATCATCCCGAGACCATACAGAAAGAATGCTTAAAGCATTTGGTGCGAATATAGAAATAAGAGGCGAGTTCAGGCGTAATATTGTGATTCATCCAGGGAAGGAATTAATTGGTCAAGAGATATTAATACCAGGAGATATAAGTTCAGCATCTTTCTGGATGATTGCAGCATCAATTATTCCTAACTCAGATGTAACTATAAATAATGTAGGTTTAAATCCTACAAGGACAGGGATTTTAAATATTATGGATTCTATGGGATGTGATTATAAAATTACAAATAAAAAAGTAATAGCTGGTGAGCCAATTGGAGATATTAATGTAAAGACAGCCAATAGACTTAATCCATTTATCATTGAGGGTGATATCCTACCAAGACTAATTGATGAAATCCCTATACTTACAGTAGCAGCTTGTTTTTGTGAAGGTATTTCTGAAATAAAGGATGCCAAAGAACTAAGAGTAAAAGAAACGGATAGATTAAAAGTGATGGCAAGACAATTGAAGAGGTTTGGAGCAGAAATTAATGAGAAAGAAGATGGCTTAGTTATCAACGGAAATTCCAAATTTATAGGAACAGAAGTTGATAGTGAAACAGATCATAGAGTTTCTATGAGCCTTGCTGTAGCATCAATTATGGCTGAAGGGTCTTCAACAATATTTAGATCAGAAGCTTCTAATGTTTCTTATCCTGGTTTCTGGGAAGATCTTACCAAATTATTAAAAAAATAAATTATCTTGATAGATCTTGAAGAAATCACAACAAAAGATGGAACAATCTCCCTCAAAAGCACAAAATTTGATGAGAGTTTTCACTGTCATGGAGGGGCACTAAAAGAGACCCAAACTAAGTTTATTAATCCATCATTAATAGAGAGATATAAAAATAAGTCTATTAGAGTTTTAGATGTTTGCTTTGGACTTGGTTATAATTCTGCTTTACTTTTCAATAAAGTGATATCTCAATCAACAAAAATTGATTGGTTCGCACTCGAAATTGATAAAAAGCCGTTGAATTATTGTTTAAGAAATAAGGCATATAGGGGACTGTGGGATAGAAAAGTTATCAAAATATTTGAGTCCTTAAGAGATAGTAATTACTATTCAGATGATTCATTCAATTGTAAAATTGTTTGGGGAGATGCTCGCAAAGGGATTGCAGAAATACCAGAGGATAAAAAAATAGATTTAATTTTTCTTGATGGTTTCTCCCCCCCCAAATGTCCAGAGATATGGACCTTAGATTTTCTGCACAAATTATCAATGAGAATGGACCCTGAGGGATATCTAATTACATATTGTTCTGCTGCTGCAGTAAGAAAATCATTAATTAATTTAGGCCTAAAAATCTTTAACATAAAACCCTCAATTCAAGCAAAAAATATATGGAGTAATGGGACCCTTGCGACGTTTAATGGTGAAAGAAATAATCAGTTTATAGAAAAATTATCTGAAATGGAAAAAGAACATTTAGATACTAAAGCATCAATACCATATAGAGATCAAAATAATAATTCTTTTTCAGAAGAAATAATTAGACGAAGAAGGCAAGAACAATTTTCATCTAGGCTTTTGTCAACAAGCTACTGGAGAAAGAAATGGGGAATGACGAAATCAACCTTTACCAGTTAAATTTAAGTATATAGATTAAGGATTTTATGTTAGCCGTTGCGATATTAGCTGCAGGTAAAGGCACTAGAATGAAAAGTGAATTACCTAAAGTCTTACATAAGGTTTCTGGTAAAAGTCTTCTAAATAGAGTAATTAATTCTTGCTCAAAACTTTCCCCGGAAAAGATTTTTGTGATAGTTGGGCATAAGTCTGATGAAATCAAGAAATCTTTAGACTCAAATAATCACAGAAGGAAAATTCACTTTATTTTACAAGAGCCTCAAAATGGTACAGGACATGCAATTCAGGTCTTATCAAAAGAATTGAATGATTTCAAAGGAACATTGCTTATCCTAAATGGAGATGTACCTTTGATAACGCCCGAAACACTTAAAGATTTCTTAGATAAAAATGCTGAGGAGAATCCTGATGTATCATTAATAACTACAAGAAAGGAGCGCCCTCTAGGCTATGGGAGAGTTTTTACGAATGGCAAATTAATTGAGAAGATAGTCGAAGAAAGAGACTGCGATGAAAAAGAAAGATTAAATACATTAATTAATGCAGGAATTTATTGTTTCAAATGGGAAAAATTATCAAAAATAGTCCACAAACTCAAAAACAACAATAAACAAAAAGAAATCTACTTAACCGATGCAATATCACTTTTAAAAACGGCATTTTCTTATGAAATCAAAAATTATGATGAACTTCAGGGTGTTAATAATAGGATACAGCTAGCTAAATGTGAACAGATACTTCAGAAAAGAATTCAAGATTTTCATATGATGAATGGAGTAACAATAATTAATCCTGCCAGCTGCACAATTAGTGAGGATGCTGAGATCGGTATTGATGTCACTTTAGAGGCAAATACTCATATAAGAGGTGAATCTAAAATATCGGACAATTGCATTATTGGTCCTAATACTTTCATTGAGAATTCTTTTGTTGATAAAAATTGCAACATTATAAATTCAACAATTTTCAATAGTTCGCTCATGAAGGATATTAATGTAGGTCCTTACAGTCATGTCCGACCTGGGACTAAAATCTCTTCTAATACTAAGATTGGCAATTTTGTAGAAATTAAAAACAGCCATATTGAAGAATCCGTAAAAATAAATCATCTGAGTTACATTGGTGATTCAGAAATTGGCCAGTCAACAAATATTGGTGCTGGAACCATAACTGCAAATTTTGATGGTTCAGAAAAACACACAACGACAATAGGAGCAAATTGTAATGTAGGAGCAAATAGCGTCTTTATTGCACCAGTAAATATTGAGGAATATGTCACAACTGCAGCTGGTTCAGTTATAAACAAGAATGTTGGTAAAGAGTCATTAGCCATTGCAAGGGCAAAACAAACTAATATTAAAAACTGGAAAAAAAAGAAAAGGAAATCAAACTAGTCAATTGATGGGATTATCTTTTCAAGTTCCCAGTCGCGACTCCCTTTTATCAAAAGAAAGTCCCCTTTATTGGTCAATTTATTTAAGATTGGACAGATTAATTCTCTATCGGTAACAAAAAAAATTTTTTTTTCCAAATATTGATATTTTTCTTGCATTATTTTTTGTTCAGGGTCATGTAAAAAAATACATTTCTCAATGGTTGATGAATATATATAATTTAAAATTTCTATATGAAATTCATTAGACATATTACCTAGTTCTTTCATACTTCCAAAAACAAAAAATTGATTGCCATTTTGTTGAATCAAAATTTTGATACAAGCCTTTATGGATTCAGGAGAAGCATTATATGTTTCATCAAATATTGTCAGTTTTTTAGTTTTTAGAATATTATTTCTTCCATTCATAGGAACGAAATTCAATTCATTAAACTCTTCAAAATTAATTCCAAATTCCTTTGATACAGCATAAGAAAACAAAAAATTTCGAGCATTATGTATTCCATTAAAAGAAATGCTGAAAGTTTTATTTTCAACTTTTATAAGATCTCCATGTGGGTCATAAAAACCCACGACTAAATCATGATTACTTTCAATTTGTTGACAATCATTAAAAGAACTTAATAATTTAATTCTAATTATTCTTCCTTGCCATACTTTTTTTATGGCTTTATCTAATAGTTTATCTCCATAAGGAATAATAACTAAACCATCAGGATTGAGATGTTTAACTATTTCACACTTAGCTATCGCAATATTTTCTCTTGAGCCCAAAAGACCAATATGAGAAGAACCAATATTTGTAATAATTGCAATATCTGGTTCTGAAAATTTTGATAGATTCTCAATCTGTCCAAAACCTCTCATTCCCATTTCTAAAACAATAACTTTATGACTCGCATCAGTATTTATTAAGGTTAAACCCACACCCACTTCATTATTAAAATTAGCCTCAGACTTATGAACTTTACCAAAAGTCTCTAAAACTTTACTTGTTATTTCTTTAGTTGTTGTTTTACCTACAGAACCAGTTATGGCAATAACAGGTAACTTTAATTTTTTTCTTTTCAAAAGGGCCAACTTTTGAAACGCCAGAAGTGTATCTGGGACACTCCAAAAAGGAAGTTTAGAAGGCAGTATATTTTCTGATCCATTTTTAATTACGACAGCTTTGATACCCTTTGATATTGCTTCATCAACAAAATTAATCCCATCGTAATTATCACCTTTTATTGCAATAAAAAGTTCATCTTGAGATATAGTCCTGCTATCTATACTCACGGAATTGAATTGTAAATTAATCCTTTCTGAATCGTTCCAATTAATAAAACCTAAAATCTCATTAATTTCATCTAAGAAAAACTCCATTTAGATTTAGATTTTTATTTATTTTGCAAAGAAGGATCAGCTGATTGACCATATGAAAATTTCTCAATTTCCGATACATCTGGGGAAGGTTCTTTAATACCACAAACATCTTTATACATGATTTCATATTCACGAGCAGATTTCTCCCAACTAAATTCTTTACTCATTGCTCTAATTTGAAGTTCTTTCCAACTATCCTTATGCCTAAATGCCTCCCAAGAGCGAACAAGTGCTGTATAAAAATCTATAGGTTCAAATCTATCAAAACAGAATCCAGTCCCTTTATTATTCTCAGGGTCATAAGGTGCAACAGTATCAACAAGTCCCCCAACACGTCTAACTATAGGAATAGATCCATACCTCATGGCTAGCAATTGACTGATTCCGCAGGGCTCAAACCTACTAGGCATAAGAAAAGCATCAGAACCTCCATAAATCAATCTTGACAAAGCATCATTGTAAGTAAGATAAACTGCAAATCTACCTGGATAATCAACAGCAAGTTGCCATAATCCTGATTCAAGATAACGATCCCCAGTTCCTAAAACAGCAATTTGGGAATCAGTATAGGCTAATAATCTCCTTGCTACTTGTATTAATAAATCAACACCTTTTTGATCAACCAATCTTCCAACCATTCCTAAAAGATATTTACTTTCATCTACTTCCAATCCCATCTCTTTTTGGAGTATTTCTTTATTATTTTTTCTACCTTTTAAATTATTCTTATCGAACTTAGAAGGTAAAACATTGTCCATAGCAGGATTCCATTCATCTAAATCAATGCCATTTAATATTCCTCTTAATTTCCCAGAAATATAATTCAAAAGCCCATCTAAGCTTTCGCCATATTCACTGGTTTTAATCTCATCAGCATAGGTAGGAGAAACTGCATTGACCCTATCGGAATAAAGCATCGCAGCCGCCATTGTGTGGTCCCCATGCATATACCAAGGGCACCACGTCATCTTCTCAAGCTTCCACCTCCAAGGCCCCTGATATTTAAGATTATGGATAGTAAAGACTGTACTTATTTCTGGATCCTGATGCATCCATACAGGAATCATACCTGTATGCCAATCATGACAATGCAAGACTTGTGGTTTCCAGCAATTCCATGCAAACTCTGAGGTAGCACTTGCGAAGAAAGTGAAACGCCAATCTTCATCCTCACCTCCATAAATTCTCTCAGAGTCAAAAGATGGATGAGCTACTAAATAAATTTTATATTTATGAAGGGGATGAATACCCTCAAATACAGAAAAATCTGCTCCCATGGTATTAGCTTGAAATACAGGCTCATTTGAAATATCCATTAAGCTCCACAACTTACCGTAACCAGGAATTATTACTCTTACATCATGACCGAGTTTTAACAAAGAGGGAGGAAGTGAGCCAACAACATCTCCCATACCTCCGACTTTGATCATCGGAGCACATTCAGCTGCGGCAAGAAGTATTCTCATTACTATTTAGAAAGAAATTAACCATTATTGAAAGATAATAAACGATCAAGGTGTCCATTTATAATCTGAAAAATCTGGTTGACGTTTCTCAAGAAAGGCATTTTTACCTTCTTGAGCTTCATTTGTACCATAAAATAATTGAGTAGCATATCCAGATAGTTCCTGAATACCAGCTATCCCATCATTTTCTGCATTAAATGATGCTTTTAATATTTGAATAGCTGTTGGACTGTTTTTTAAGATTTCCCTTGCCCATGAAATACCTTCTTTCTCTAAATTTTCAATTTTAGTAATAGAGTTAATCAATCCCATCTCTAACGCCTCTTTAGCATTATATTTCCTGCATAGGAACCATATCTCTTTAGCCTTCCTAGGGCCGACAATCCTAGCTAAATAACTTGAACCAAATCCAGCATCAAAACTCCCAACTTTTGGACCTGTTTGACCAAAAATTGCATTTTCTGATGCAATACTTAAATCACAAATCAAATGTAAGACTTGTCCACCTCCTATCGCAAATCCAGGTACTAAGGCAATAACGACTTTTGGTAAGCTCCTTATGAGTTTTTGCAATTCTAGAACGTTTAGTTGTTGTTTCCCTTTCTCATTTTTATAACCGCTGGTTCCCCTTACACTCTGATCTCCACCTGAACAAAACGAATATATACCTTTTTTGTCAGGGCCAGCACCAGTAAAGAGAACAACTCCTATTCCTTCATCAAACTTCACCTTATTAAAAGCATCTATTAACTCCATAACAGTCTCTGGACGAAATGCATTTCTTAAATTTGGCCTATTAATTGCTATTCTTGCAATCCCATCATCGGTTTTATGCAAAAGAATATCTTCATATGAACTCCACTCTTTCCATTCTTCTATACTTTTGCCAGGTAAAATGTTCATAAATTTAAATAAGATTGTGATACGGTTTTAATTTTTATTGATTCTATTAAGAATAGAACATCTAACATCCAATTCATATTCAAGGTCAATTTCAACTCTAACTATTGTTGATTTTTGCATAGAAAGACTCCATTCAATATCTTCTTTTAATTTCTTAAAATTTGATGCAACTCTATAAGGGATTGAATAAGTATCAGCTAATTTATCCCACGAAATTTTTTTGGGCATAGTAAATAACTTTTCTAGTTGTTCCTTAGTCAAGTTTTTCTTGTAAAGACCATTAAAAATATTCCCTCCCATATTATCTATTATCAAAATAGTTAAATTCAGATTCTTACTGTTTTCAATAAGCCAACCATTAATATCATGTAAAAAAGCCAAATCTCCTGTTACTAGCAATAAGGGTGCATCAATGCGGACTAATCCAAGTGCCAAAGATAATGTACCATCGATTCCAGAAGCACCTCGAAAACTAAAGCATCGTCTGGTTAAGGTCTTATTTGACGAAAAGGTAAGCCAATCTCTTATTGGGCTACTTGCTGAAATCATAATCGGATAATTAATCGGCCAAACATTCGGAATAAAATGAGCCAATAAACATTCTGTGATTTTTTGTTCTATTGAAAAAGAGTCATCCAAAACCGTACTTATTCTTTTACCTTCTCTAATCAATCTCTTAGCAAGTGGAGTTAAATCTTTTGCTAATAAATCTTTATGAGTTTTATGTTTTATTAAATCTTCTACAAATCTTTGTATACCAAATTCATATTGAGTTGAATTATTTAAGGGATCTAAATTTCTGTAATCTTTCTCTTTAATAAGATATTGAGTCCCTTTAAAATCCTCTAAAAATTTTTCTAAATCATTAGAAGTTGACATAGGACCAATTCTTAAAAGCTGAGCACATTGCAGTTTTAACTGTTTTGTAGAGAGAATTATTTCCCAATTTTCAATTAATCCAGAAAGATCAAAATCAATTCCTGATATAGGATCTGCAAATACAGGCCATCCTGTTAATTGCTGTATTTGCTTCAAGCCACGCTTATATTCATTTAAATCTTTTGGGGAGCCATAATAAGGGCCCACAATGATAATGCCTGATTCTAGTAAATTAAAATTTTCAAAGTTTTTTTTAAAATCAGATTCTTGATATGAATGGCTGATTTTTTTTAAAAGCTTTTTTTCAAATTTAGGTTTGTTTTTTTCAAATAAATTTAAAATTAACTTTTTGTTTTCTAGAGTAATATCTAGTGGCTTCTCAAAAGGGATATTCAAATGTACTGGACCAGGCAAGAAGGAAAATGTTCTATATGCAGAATTGACGATTACATCAACTTCTTGCTCATTCATTAAATGCAATCCCTTAGGATTAGTTGTAATAAATTTTCTACAAACACAACCTAAAAAACTTTCTTGTTGAACAGTTTGATTAGCACCACAATTCTTTAATCTTGAAGGCCTATCTGCAGTAACAAATAAAACTGTTTTGCATGATTTATCTGCTTCAACAGCTGAAGGTAAAAGATTTGCAACTGCAGTCCCTGAAGTAGTAATTACGATGGAAATATTACCTGAGGCCGCAGTAATTCCAAGGGCATGAAATCCAGCTGATCGTTCATCTATGGAATTAAAAAGTTCTATGAAGCCTTTTCTGTATAGTTCTCCTGCGGCCATTGCTAATGGAGCTGATCTACTCCCTGGGCATAATATGAAGTGAGTTGCTCCAATTTTATTTAAACTATATAAAAGTTGTAGACTTCTTAAGAAATTTATTGATCCTGTAGACGATGCCATAATTTAGTTAATTAACAAGGTAAATTTCATCATCATCAAATCAGTCTTAGAATGACAAATAATCCAAAAAAATCAAATTCAATTCTAAAAGATCTAAGAAATCTTTTGATTTGGGTGCTAATTTCATTAATTATACGATGGCAAGTAATAGAGCCTAGATGGATACCATCAGGTTCTATGCTTCCAACATTACATATAAATGATAAAATTCTTGTTGAAAAATTATCATTTAGATTAAATTTGATAGGTGATCCTAAAAATTTGAGAGATAAAATAATAATTTTTAAGGCTCCAGAACAACTAATCAACAATGGTTATGATCCTTCAACAGCTTTAATAAAAAGAGTTATTGGTATTCCAAAAGATAAAATCGAAGTCAAGAATGGTCAATTATTTGTTAACGATATACCTCAAAAAAAATATCTAACAGATAATCATATTAACTATTCAATTGGGCCTGTAATTGTTCCCGAGCAATCACTATGGGTAATGGGAGACAATAGAAATAACAGTATGGATTCTCATATCTGGGGGTTCTTACCTTATGAACAAGTTATTGGCCAAGCAATTATTAGATATTGGCCTTTGGAAGTTTTTGGCCCAATAACTTTTCCAAAAATTGAAGAAAATGCTTAACTACAACATGCTATTCTAACTTAGTAGTAGTTGGAGGCAATTACATGTTCAATCCAGACTTTCTTGCCACTGAGAATAATGATCCCAATGAGGGGAATGATTTGATCCAATATTTGCAAAAGCAATCGCCTGAAGTTTTACAAAGAGTTGCCAAGTCAGCAAGCGACGATATACAAGAAATCATCCGTCATAATGTTCAAGGTCTACTTGGGATGCTCCCATCAGATCAATTTGATGTAAAAATAAGTTCCTCTAAAGACAATATTGCAAATCTACTATCATCGGCAATGATGACAGGATATTTCTTAAGACAAATGGAACAGCGAAAAGAACTTGAGCAGAATCTGAACCAAGATGAGAACATGAGCGTTGATTTAGACTGACAATTTAGAGTTCTAGGTTATTCGGGATAATTTTCAGATCATAAAGTTTCTTATATAAATTAATCAAGAATTTACTATTGGCATCATCTGTTTCCCAATTATCTGAATTTATAAAATCTATTAATTGCGAAACATCTTCAATAGTAAAATTGACTGGCGCTGAATAATGAGCAGATATTAAATATTTCATATTTTTGAATTCTTTTAGAGCCATTAGCCAATTAATTAGGATCTCCTTAGATCTAGGGAAAATAAGTTTTTTTAAAACAGGTGCAATTTGAATTTTAACGTTCTCTTCAATGGTAATTTCTGAGAGAGAATCCTCCCAGTCATCAGCCCACAAAAATGGAAAAATCCCAAAATGAGATTTCTGATTACGGAGATCTTTTTTAAAAGAATTCTTTACTATTTCTTTTATACTTGGAATCTTCAATTTAGCTGGCTTTAAATAGGAAGAAAACAGAATTAATCTTAGCCATCCCTTTTTTCTTGCTTCTGGTGAATCTAATAAAGATTCGTCTCCACTTTCTCTTGAATGAAATAGCAATGGTGTTGGATCATAATCGAATATTCTAGGGGGATTACGATCAATACCAACAATTGCATCAGTTACATGTAATGTTAAGGTTGGCTTATGAAAACAACTAATTTCTTGAAATCTTCCTAAGCCTAAATTTATAGGTCCCAGAGAATTCCAAACAAATTCATCTGAATATGGCGTTCCATCTTCAAAAAGTACTTTTGTTCTTTTGGAGGGTATTCCAATAAAATCCAAAGGAAGGTTAATTGGGAAACTCCATTGTCCAGGACAAACCCAAATATCAGCCTCTTTAAAAACTCTAGCCAATGCTGGTAAACCAATTTTGTGCTCTAAACCTGAGGCTGTAGGCAATACTATAGTTTTTACTCTGCCATGTATTAATGTTAGTTTTTTTATTTCTTCTATTAGTTCAGTTGTAGGTGGGAGAGGATTTATAAGCATCAATCCGTCGCTCACCTTTATAATTGTCATTCGAATTGGAACAGCAACATAATATAGACCTTGTATTTGCTCTAATGACCAGATCTGATTTTCTAGTAATTCATTAAAAACAGTTTTCTTTTGACCATATGGATACAAAGGAAATAAAGGCCACCATTTCCAAGTTTTGTTATTTATTTCTGTCTTCATAACTCTTTCGATGAAGTTATCATTTGTCTAAATTTTAATATCCCATAGCGTGGAGCAAACAAAAACGCAAAAAGAAAAATAAATGTTTGAACAAGTACAATTGAGCCGCCGGTCTCTATATCAAACCAGAAACTAAAATAAATACCAATAATGCTAGAAAAAATGCTACTTACTATAGCGATGATTGACATTCTATTAAATTTATCAGTCAATAAATATGCAGTTGCTCCTGGGGTTATTAACATTGCAACCACAAGAATTATTCCTACTGTTTGCAATCCAACAACTGCAGCTAAAGATAAGCACGTAAGCAATAAATAGTGTAAAAAAGAGACATTAATTCCTACAGTTTTGGCATGCCTTGGGTCAAAGCAATAGAGAAGAAGATCTTTTCTAAAAATCAACAAGAGTATTACAACTAATATTGAAATTATTATTGTTTGTTTTATGTCTGTAAAAGAGATTCCAAGAGGACTCCCGAAAAGAATATGCATCAAATCTATATTACTTTTAATTTTCGATACCAAAACTATTCCTAAAGCAAAAAAACCTGTAAAAACCAATCCTATAACCGTATCTTCTTTGACTCTTGATTTCTCCTTTATGAAGCCTATTAATGCAACAGAGCCAACTCCAAATATAAATGCTCCCAGAGAAAATGGTACTCCCAAAGCATAGGCTACGACAACTCCTGGCATTACGGAGTGTGAAACAGCATCTCCCATCAAGGCCCAACCCTTCAAAGTTAAATAACTTGATAAAAGGCCACAAACAGATGCAACTAAACAACTCATAAGTATAGCTTTTCTCATGAACTCATGACTTAAGGGCTCAGTTAAAAAAGATGCCAAATTTATTGATAAGAAATATAGATCCATTCCATTAAGATGCAAGACAATTAAGATTCAGGGCCAAACAAAACATCAGGTGACATTCCACCGAAAGTACTAGTAATATTTTCTCTTGTAAATACTTCAGATGTATCGCCATATGCAACAACAGTTTTATTGATGAGTAGTACTAAATCACAAACTTCCCTAACGTGCATCATGTCATGTGTAGAAAGTAGAATAGTTTTACTTTCTTGCTTGAATTCTATAAATAACTCTGATATCAATTTTTCTGTTCTTATATCTACGCCTGAAAAGGGTTCATCCAGCAATAACACTGTTGCTCTCTGAGCAATTGCTCTAGCGAGAAAAGTTCTCTTTCTTTGGCCACCAGATAAGTGTCCAATTGGAGTATCAATAAAATCAAGCAATTCAACTCTCTCAATTGCATTTTTAACTGCTTGCATATCAGATTCTCTTGGTGATCTAAATACATTCATTGATCCATATCTACCCATCATTACAACGTCCCAAACATTAACAGGAAAGTTAACATCAATGCCTTCATTTTGTGGAACATAAGCAATAGTCTGATCTTTTTGAGCAACAAAAAGTGACTCGCCATTGATTCGTATTTTTCCTTTTGAGATATTGACAAATCCTGTAAGAGCATTAAAAAATGTTGTTTTACCAGCACCATTCATTCCAACCAAACCACATATCTGTCCAGGACATAACTTTAAATTCGCATCATATAAGGCAACCTTTCCGTTATAGTCCACACATATATTCTCAGCTTCAATTCTATATTTTTCGAATCCTAGAGTCTTCATGCTCAACCTTCCTGATGGGTATGAAATGAATTTTTTATAGTTTCTAAATTGTATTCGAGAAGTTCAATATAAGTACTCGCGGGCCCACCTTCTAAAGATAAAGAATCAACAAAAAGATTTCCTCCAAAAATTGCCCCTGTTTCTTCAACTACAGTCAACTGTGATTCTGCACTTACAGTACTTTCACAAAAAACAGCAGGTATATCGTTCTCTTTAACAGTTTTGATCACTTTCGCCATCCTTTTTGGTGTAATTTGAGTTTCTGCATTAACTGGCCAAAGAAAAGCCTCTGCTAATCCATAATCATTTGTAAGATAAGAGAAGGCACCTTCACAACTTACTAGATACCTCTCATTTTTTTTCAATGTATTAATAAAAAGAGAGAATTCTTTATCTATTTGAGAGAGTCTATCTTTATAAACTTTTCCATTTTTGACAAATATTTCTTCACTTTCTGGCTTTAATTCAGTTAGAGCAAGAACAATAGCATCTATATAGATTTTGCCACGTTTTGGAGAGATCCATGCATGAGGATTTGGTTTTCCCGTATAAGCATCTTCTGTGATATAGATTGGTTCTAAATAATCAGAAATAGTTATCCTTTCTAGATTAAGGTTTGATAAAAATTTGTCGGACCATAATTCAAAGCCAAATCCATTTTCTATAAAAATCAAACCATTAGAGGCTTTTATCAGATCACTAGGAGTTGGCTTATAGCCATGGACTTCCTCTCCTGGTTCAGTTATTGAATAAACATCAAATTCCTCTCCAGCTATTTGACTTACGATATCTTCAAGAATAGTAAAACTCACTATGATAGTATCTGCATCTTTTACTTCTGTCTTTTTAAATCTTGAACTTAAGTAAAATGAAAGTGATAAAAAACTAAATACTAAAATTAATAATATTTTTTTCATAAAAATTTTACATGAAATAAATTCTCTAATTAAATCTAAACTTCAAATCGGGGAATATTGACATCCAATTTATTTTTTCACTTTCGAAAGAATCAGCAACTATTTTATCAGTGTTATTCTTTATAAAATCTAAGCTGGGTTCTGAAATACCCTTAGAAATTGCCATAAAATCGGCTAGTGATCTGGAAACCACTCTAGTCAAATATGCTGCACTTACTGCTTGAAAAGTTCCAGCTATTATCCAATTTGGACCATGCAATTTTGTCAAATTCAATAATGCTCGACTACTCCACTCAACAACCCCTTGGGCAAGTGCAGTTTTTATAATCTGCTTAGAAACTGATTCAATCATCTCAGGGGACCACTCACAACCCCAAAGCGATTTAATTTCTTTGATCATTAAGGTATTGAGTACTGTCATTGAGAGGACATCTACTGATGGTACAGGCGAAGCAAAAACTGTCGCTGCAACTAAAAGTTGATTTTTGTTCTGAATTTCTTTTAACTTAAGTCTTCTAATTACTTCTATTTCTTCTTGCCATTTTATATGCAAATCTTTAAGTAACCTTTTCTTAGTATTGTCTATATTTTGTTTTGGTCTAAATCCAAATTTCCGGAAAGAAATTGGTATATTTTTAAAGCTATTATTATGAGTGTCTACATTCATAATCTTGTTTATGAATCTTTTCGGAATTTGAGACTTTAAGTCATCAAAATTATTTTTATATTCGGAAGATAAAGTTACAAGCCATATTGGCATGTCTTCAGGGATTTTCTGGAGCCATAGCAGATCTTTTGCAGATAGTGGTAGTTCTAAATTATAAAGGATAGCTTCACTTTTAAGCCAATCTAAAGGTGCCTCATTATTTAAGTTATAAGTGGGCATATTTTTAACTGTTATGAGATCATATTCGCCACTCCTTAAATATTGATCAAGTAAATTATTAAATTCAATTTCCGACTTTGAATTAAGTAGAGTTATTCTTTGTCTTGAAATATCTTGAAGTACCTCATCAAATCGAGTTGTTCTTGCAGAATTTCTTCTTCTTATATTATTTTTCTTTTCTAATTCGTCAAAAAACTTAAGATCCTGCTTACATAAATCAACCCAACCAATCAGATCTTTAGGCTCTTCAAATTTAGGAACATCTTTTTTCAAATATAGATAGCCAAATAGGCAAAGAACTATAAATCCCAAAAACCCTCCGGAAAAATCAATTACATCACTTACAAACCATTCACCAAAACCTAATAGAAATAATATTATAAGAAAATTCTTCTTTGGAAACTTAAGAAAATCCTTCATAAAATTTACTTGAATAAAATCCAACAAGAAAATAACCTAATACTTATGTCTACACTTTAATCTAATTTAATCTAAGAGACAAAGCATATTACAAACTATTATTTGTATAGATCAAGAAAACTTTTTAATTTACCTAAAGACTTCTTGGATATCAAGATGCTAAATTTAAAGATTAAAGTAATCTCAAGAAAGAACTCAATTAATGATGACAAATTCAAATTATGAAAATGCCCAGAAGCACAAAAACATTAGAGGGAACCATAACAGTGAAAGGGTTAACTCAAGAGGGCGATATGGGGGGAATAAAGACGGTGGAGGATTTAGAATAAGGCTTAGTGAAAATGAGATGAAGTCTGTTAAAACAATTCAAGAAACTTTTAATCTAAAATCAACAGTTGCAGTTCTTGGTTTTTCAGTTAGGACTTTAAGTGAAATGATTAATGATGAGCAGTTTAGTGAATTAATCAAAAAATATCTTTTAAAAAACAAAAACAGCTCTTTCCTAGAAAACAAAAATAATAGAGATGAGAACATAAATAGCTCTGCTCCTAACCCTTTTGCTCGCCCTCCTAAAATTCAGAACCCTAAAGGTAATTCATCTGAGGGTAAAAGTGAAGGTGGAGATGAGCAATAAGAAAAGGATCTTATCTGGTGTTCAACCAACTGGGGACTTACATTTGGGGAACTGGCTCGGAGCTATTAGAAATTGGGTGGATCTGCAAAAAGAGAATGAAACCTTTTTCTGTGTAGTTGATTTACATGCAATCACTGCAAATTATGAGCCTAAGGAGTTATCAAAAAACACCTTATCTACAGCAGCTTTGTACCTAGCCTGTGGAATCAATCCAGCAGATAGCACAATTTTCATTCAAAGTCATATTCCTGCACATTCAGAATTATGTTGGATTTTAAATTGTATAACTCCAATAAATTGGTTGGAAAGGATGATTCAATTTAAAGAGAAGTCAATCCAACAGGGAAATAATGTTTCAATAGGTTTGTTTAATTACCCTATTTTAATGGCCGCAGATATATTACTTTATCAGGCAGACTTAGTTCCTGTTGGTGAAGATCAAAAACAGCATCTTGAGCTAGCTAGAGACATTGCTCAACAGAGAATTAACGCGAAGTTTAGCAAAGATAAATCTATTCTAAAGGTGCCAAAACCAATGATAATGAAAGACGGATCAAAAATAATGAGTCTCATTGACGGCACAAAGAAAATGAGTAAAAGCGATCCTAATGAGAACAGCAGAATTAATTTACTAGATAGTCCAGAAATAATTACAAAAAAAATTAAAAGAGCCAAAAGCGATAGTCAGATTGGAATTGAATTTAATAATCCTGAAAGGCCTGAATCAAAAAATCTTTTAATGATTTATTCAATTTTAAGTGGCGTTGAAACAGGTGAGCTAGAGAATCAATTATCGGAAACCGGTTGGGGTTCCTTTAAGAAATTAATTACTGAACTATTAATAGAGGCATTAGAGCCATTACAAGAAAAATACAAAGTTCTAATTGACGATCCTTATCAAATCAATAAAATACTTCTAGATGGGAAAGAAAAAGCTGAATCAGTTGCTAATTCAACACTCTCAAAAGTTAAAAAAGAATTAGGTTTCTTCAAATAGAAAAGATATGCCTGAAATTACTCTTCCAGATGGTTCAAAGAAATTTTTTGATAAGCCAGTTACAACTCTAGAAGTTGCTAAAAGTATTGGACCTGGATTGGCAAAGGCCACTATCGCAGGGAAAATAAATAATGTTTTGATAGACGCTACATTACCTATATTTGATGATTCAAATTTAGTAATTATCACAGCAAAAGATAAGGAAGGCCTCGAAATAATCAGACATTCATTTGCACACTTGATTGGCCATGCCGTCAAACAAATTTATCCTGAAGTCAAAATGGCAATTGGTCCTGTAATAGAAGAAGGATTTTATTACGATGTTTTCTCTGAACGCAGTTTCACCCCAGAGGATCTACAAATAATAGAGGAGAGAATTACTAAACTTATCAAACAAAATTATGACGTTGGTATCAGCCAAGCAACAAAAAAAGAAGCCATTAATACTTTCAAGAATAGAAAGGAAAAGTTCAAATTAAGAATCATAGAAGATATTGAGAATGATGAACCTATAAATCTATATATTCATCAAGAGTATATAGACATGTGCAGAGGACCACATGTTCCTAATACTAGACATCTAAGATATTTTAAATTAACCAAATTATCTGGTTCATATTGGAGAGGTAATAGTGCAAATGAATCCCTTCAAAGGATTTACGGTACAGCTTGGACAACTCAGAAAGATCTTGATGAATACTTAAAAAGGATAAAAGAAGCAGAAAAAAGAGATCATAGAAAATTAGGGAAAAAACAATCTCTTTTTCATATTCAAGAAGAATCTCCGGGAATGATATTCTGGCATCCTAACGGATGGGTAGTGTATCAAATTCTGGAGAAATATATCAGAGAAATTTTATTAAAAAATAATTACTTAGAAATCAAAACTCCTCAGGCAGTAGACAAATCGCTTTGGGAGAAATCAGGCCATTGGGAAAAATTTAGAGATGATATGTTTACCACAGCATCTGAAAACCGATTGTATGCTATAAAACCTATGAATTGCCCTTGTCATATCCAAGTCTTTAATCAAGGACTTAAAAGTTACAAGGACCTTCCAATTAGGCTGGCTGAATTTGGCTCATGCCATAGGAATGAGCCTTCTGGGTCCTTACACGGTTTAATGAGGGTCAGAAACTTCACACAAGATGATGCGCATATCTTTTGTACTGAGGAACAAATCCAAGAAGAAGTATCCAATTTTATAGATCTTGTCTTTGAAGTTTATAGAACATTTGGTTTCGACGAAATAATTATTAAATTATCAACTAGGCCAGACAAAAGGGTAGGTAGCGAAGAAATATGGGACAAATCAGAAGAATCATTAATAAGAGCATTAAATAATAAACGATTAACCTGGGAATTACAGCCAGGCGAAGGTGCATTTTATGGACCAAAAATAGAATTTTCCTTAAAAGACTGCCTAAATAGAGTTTGGCAATGTGGAACAATTCAAGTGGATTTCTCTATGCCTATGAGACTGGAGGCAACTTATGTGGATATTAATAATGAGAAGAAAAATCCAGTTATGCTCCATCGAGCTATATTAGGATCTTTTGAGAGATTTATAGGAATATTAATTGAAGAATATGAAGGGAAATTTCCTATTTGGCTTGCCCCGGTTCAAATAGTTATTTTAAATATAACTGATAGAAATTCCCAAACATGTATTGAATTTAATAACGAAATTAATAGAAATGGTTATAGATCCAAAGTGGATTTAAAAAACGAAAAAATAGGATACAAAATTAGAGAATCTACACTGCAAAGGATACCTTTAATCGGCGTAGTAGGAGATAAGGAGGAGGCAGACAGATCAATCTCGATAAGATCACTTGATGGATCAAATTTAGGCAATCACTCACTGGATCAACTTTTTAATCTAATGGAATCTTTGATATCCAAGAAAGGGAGAATTCAATAAAATTTCATGAAATTGCTTGCTTGTGATCTTGGAGGAACCAAAGTACTTATTGGTATCTTCCAACAAATGAAAAATGGGTCTCCTAAGCTACTTTCAAAACAAAAATATAAATCTTCTAATTGGAATTCCTTTGATGAGATCTTAGATGATTTCATAAGGACTCAAAACTTAGACTCTTCATTATTAGTAGCTTGTTTTGCAATTGCAGGAGCAATAAAAAATAATGCTGGCCAAATAACAAATTTATCGTGGAAAATTTCTTCCTCGCACTTAAAAAATAAATATAACTTTTTAGACTTAGAAATAATTAACGACTTTGCAGTACAAATATATGGAATACCTTTTTTACGAAAAAATCAGTTTAAAAGCATACAAAATATTAAACTTAATCCTTCAATGCAAGAGAAAGATTTCCATACAATTGTAGGTGCAGGAACTGGACTTGGAATCTCACGAGGAATTATCAACAAAAAAGGTATTATAGCTTTGCCTAGTGAAGGGGGTCACAATGAGTTTTCGCCAAGATCATTAGAAGAATGGGAATTCAAAGAATGGTTTCAAAAACATCTCAAGATCAATAGGGTCTCTAGTGAAAGGGTTTTAAGTGGTCAAGGCTTATACTACATTGCAAAATGGAAGCTGGAATTATCTGATTTGCCTAATCATGAATTTAAAGACACTTTTAATAAAGTGTCAGAAAGTCCTGAATTAAAAACACATATTCCAGCACTAATTTGTGAAAAGGCCAACCTTAAAGATGAACTTATGACACAAGTTGTTAGATTTTGGCTTAATGCATATGCATCATTTCTTGGGGATATAGCATTGCATGAGCTTTGTTATGGGGGATTATGGATTTCAGGTGGTACTGCACCGAAACACCTTAAATATTTCCTTTCAGATAATTTCTTGAAACATTTTCTAAATAAAGGGAGGTTAAATAATATTGTTAAAACCATCCCTGTACGAATTATAATCGATGAAGAATTTGGAATGTTCAGCGCAGCGTGCAGAGCAAATATGATTAATCAAACATAAAAAACAGAATTAATGGCTATTCCAGAAGTTGGCAAAAAAATAAACGTATCAGTCCCCTCAACTACAGCAAATTTAGGGCCTGGCTTTGATTGCCTTGGAGCGGCCTTGGATTTGCATAACGAATTTATATTTACAAGAATTGAAGGAGGCGGAGATAGATTTGAACTAAAAATGGAAAGTACTGACGGTAATCATTTAAGGGGCGGTCCAGAAAACCTAGTATATAGAGCAGCTCAAAAAGTTTGGGCTAGTGCAAATGTTTCTCCCTTTGCTCTTGAAGCAAGAGTTAAATTAGCAGTACCTCCTGCCAGAGGATTAGGAAGCAGCGCAACAGCAATTGTAGCTGGATTGATAGGTGCAAATGCGATAATGGATTCTCCTCTTCCAAAGGAAAAACTTCTAGAGTTAGCGATTGATATTGAAGGTCACCCTGACAATGTGGTCCCTTCTTTATTAGGTGGACTTTGTCTGACAGCAAGGGCCTCCTCACAAAGGTGGAGAATTATAAGGTGTGAATGGCATCACTCTATAAAAGCAGTTGTTGCAATTCCAGCAATTAGATTAAGCACAAGTGAGGCCAGACGAGTAATGCCTAAAAACATACCAATATCTGATGCAGTTACAAATATGGGTGCATTAACATTGTTATTGAATGGGCTAAAAACAGGTGATGAGGAATTAATCAAAGAGGGTATGTTTGATAAATTACATGAGCCGTATCGTTGGAAATTAATAAAAGGCGGATTAGAAGTAAAAGAAGCCGCACTTGAAGCTGGTGCGTTTGGTTGTGCAATTAGTGGAGCGGGACCAAGTATCTTAGCCCTTTGTAAAGAGGTTAATGGCAAAAAAATTAGCCAGGCAATGGTTAAAGCATGGGAAAAAGTAGGTATTGCAAGCAGGGCTCCTTTTTTAAATATTCAGACAACGGGTAGTAATTTTAGATCTTATCCCGGATAAGTACTTTTACTTATCCCCATAAAGTGTTATAGTCTCATCCTAGAGAACTCTTTACTAGAATATTAGATATTATTCATTCAATATGAATCTAGAAAACTTCCCTTGGTTATCAGCAATAGTACTAATACCTTTATTTGGGGCTTCTATTATGCCCTTTTTAAATGCAAAAGATGAATCAGACAATTCCTTGCCAAGAAATTTTGCACTGTCATTTTTAATCCTAGATTTTCTTTTAATTGTTTATGTACTTTTGTTTAGATTCGATAGTTCAAGTAGCAGTTTACAACTTGTTGAAAGAGTAAATTGGTTGCCTTCCATAGGTCTTGAGTGGTCTCTGGGTATTGACGGTTTATCAGCACCTTTAATTGCTTTAAGCGGTTTAATAACTTTTCTTGCAGCCGCAGCAAGTTGGAAGGTTAAAAAAAAGTCGAATTTATACTTCGCACTACTTCTAATTCAAGCTTCTGCTCAAGGATTAGTTTTTTTATCTCAAGATTTTCTCTTATTTTTCTTAGCATGGGAATTGGAATTAGTTCCTGTATACTTGTTAATTGCTATTTGGGGAGGAAAGAAAAGACTTTATGCCGCTACAAAATTCATACTTTATACTGCTCTAGCATCTTTACTAATATTAATAAGCGGATTGGCTTTAGCACTTAATGGAGATAACTTCACATTTAACTTAAGTGAAATAGCGACAAAAGATATTAGAGGAAATCTAGCTTTATTATCCTATTTTGGATTTCTAATAGGCTTTGGTGTAAAACTTCCTATATTTCCATTGCATACATGGTTACCCGATGCACATGGAGAAGCTAATGCGCCTGTATCTATGCTTTTAGCAGGCGTACTATTAAAAATGGGAGGATATGCTTTACTTAGATACAACGTCCAATTACTTCCTGAAGTTCATCTTCAACTGGCACCTGCACTTATAATACTAGGAATAATCAATATCATATATGGTGCTCTAAATGCTTTTGCTCAAGATAATGTAAAGAGACGAATAGCATGCAGTTCTGTCAGTCATATGGGTTTTGTGTTACTTGGAATTGGAGCTGTTGATGCTTTAGGAATAAGTGGCGCGATGCTTCAGATGATTAGCCATGGCCTCATTGCAGCTGCAATGTTTTTTGTTACGGGCTCCTTCTACGAAAGAACAAATACCTTGTCAATTCCTAATATGGGAGGATTAGCTAAGGTATTACCTATTACATTTGCCTTCTTTCTAGCAAGTTCCCTTGCCTCATTAGCTTTACCAGGAATGAGCGGGTTCATAAGCGAGATAACTGTATTTTTAGGGATAACTAGCCAAGAGGGATTCTCTTCATTATTCAGATCAATCACCATACTCATTGCTGCAATAGGACTTGTTTTAACTCCTATTTATTTATTATCAATGTGTAGAAGGGTATTTTTTGGCCCTAGGATTCCTGCACTAGCAACTGTTCAAGAAATGAATGGTAGAGAACTTACTATAGGCCTAAGCTTAATCCTACCTACTCTTATGATTGGCTTCTGGCCTAAAATTGCAATTAATTTGTATGAATCTTCTACAAATGCCCTCAGTCAACAGCTAACAATCGCTAAATTAATAAGTACCATAAACATATTCAGCTGAAAATGAGTAGTGTATTAGAAAAAGAAAACCCTTTTAAATTTGAGGGTTTACCCGATTTTGACAAATTTACTCCTGAAATAATAAACGAACAATTCCCAATACTAATTAAGCAAATAGACAAGGAATTCAATAAATTAGAAAATCATTTAAGAATAAATAATAAAGATACAAAATTAGAATGGGATGAGGTGATGAGCCCAATTAGTGTTTTAAATGAAAAACTTAGATGGAGTTGGGGAGTAATAAACCATCTCAATTCAGTAAATAACTCAGAAGAGTTAAGAAATGTTTACTCTACTTTATTACCATTGGTAATAAATATTGGTAATAAATTCGGACAGAGTAGAATCATATACTTGGCTCTCAAAGAACTTAGAGAAAATGTTCAACTTGATGAAGTAAGAAAAAGAATTCTCGATAAAGAAATCCTAGAAATGAAACATAGTGGCATCTCTCTCGAAAAAAAAGAGCAAAAGGAATTCAATAAAATTTCTGAACGTTTAGGAGAATTATCTACAAAATTCAGTAACAATATTCTCGATGCAACAAATAGATGGTTTTTATTATTAGATAGAGATGATCAAGTAGCAGGTCTCCCAGATAGAGTGAAGGAATTAATGTCCGCAGGTGCAAAAAAACATTCAAATTCAAATGGAATTACTAATTGCCAAAAGGGTCTTTGGAAGCTTGGATTAGATGCCCCAACCTACACCTCTTTCATGACATATGCTGAAAACAGATCTCTACGGGA
Organism: uncultured Prochlorococcus sp.; assembly: GCA_913048245.1. Classification (GTDB taxonomy): domain Bacteria; phylum Cyanobacteriota; class Cyanobacteriia; order PCC-6307; family Cyanobiaceae; genus Prochlorococcus_A. The sequence goes on from CAJWWR010000011.1 coordinate 24,969, forward strand.
AGAACTATATAAAGCTTTTGTGAGTAGGGCATCCAAGGACGATATTAACAATAATCCTATAATTGAGGAGATTCTGGAATTAAGATTAAAACAAGCCACTTTACTTGGATACAAAAATTGGGCAGAACTAAGTTTATCCTCAAAGATGGCATGTAAAATCACAAATGTCGAGAAACTTCTGGAAGAGATTAGAAAACCAGCCTTCGATACAGCAAAACTTGAATTAGCTAATTTACAAGATTTTGCATATAAAAATGGATTCAATAATAACGAAGAACTGCAACCATGGGACATAAGTTACTGGTCAGAAAAATATAAACAAAAATCTCTGAACCTGGACCAAGAAGCTCTTAGACCTTGGTTCCCATTAAATGATGTATTAATAGGTTTATTTAGGCTTAGTGAGAAACTTTTTAATATTAAAGTAGTTGAAGCAAATGGAGAAGCTCCCATTTGGCACGATGATGTACTTTTTTTTAATATTTTAAATAGCAATCAACAAAAGATTGCCTCCTTTTATTTAGATCCTTATTCAAGACCTGAGACAAAGAGAGGAGGTGCATGGATGGATGAATGTCTTAACAAACGTAAAGCAGAGAATGAAAAAACTTGCATACCGGTTGCCTATCTCGTTTGCAATCAAACACCACCTTCAAATAGCAAACCAAGTCTTATGAGTTTTGATGAGGTTCAAACATTATTTCATGAGTTTGGCCACGGCCTTCAACATATGCTCACAACAGTTGATTTGCCAGAAGTAGTCGGCATTAATAATGTTGAGTGGGATGCAGTAGAATTACCAAGCCAATTCATGGAAAATTGGTGTTATGACAAAAATACTCTTTTGAACATTGCAAAACATTGGGAAACAGGCGAGGGACTAGCTATAGACGATTTTGAGAAACTATGTAAAAGCAGAACATTTAATTGCGGGTTAAGTACGCTTAGACAATTACATTTTGCCATTACTGATCTTCGACTTCACAGTAATCTATCAATTCATAAAGGTAAAAGCTCGGATCAAGTGAGAAGAGAAATATCCAAAAATACAAATGTTATTGAACCCATTGAGGAAGATCAATTTCTATGTTCCTTTAGTCATATCTTTGCTGGAGGATATTCTGCAGGTTATTACTCTTACAAATGGGCAGAAGTTTTAAGTGCTGACGCTTTTTCGATGTTTGAAGAAGCTGGTCTTGATAATTACGAAGAGATAAAAAAAATAGGCAAGAAATTTAAAGATACTATCCTAAGTCTAGGAGGCAGTTTATCCCCTATGGATATTTTTATTCGTTTTAGAGGAAGAGAGCCAAAAACAGATTCTCTAATTAGACAATTAGGTTTATCTTCTAAGACGTAATTAATACTTGGATAATTTTATTAATGGCATTTGCCTGTTTAACTAAGTTCCTATGTTTCATAACATTTAATGATATTTTCATCCCTTTTGGTAAGTGTGCCTTCCAACCTGGGAAAACCATCAAATCCCAAATTGTAAAAAAACTAATACATTGAATGTCTTTAAGAAAAAGACTATCTTTTGCAAGCTCTCTCAACAAAAAACTATTTAATTTCATTTCTGAAATACCCTTAAAAAGGAAAGCAGGAACTAATTGGGCAGTCAGAGTCCCATTATGAGGCGACCCGACGCTAATAAATCTAATTGTTCTTTTGTAACCATCCAGCTTGCTTATCCAATAATTTCCTATTATGCCACCCATAGAGAACCCCAAAATATCGATTTCTTGTTCTAAACCATATTTCTCAATAATGATTTGATTTAAATCAATGGCTAATTTTACAATTGAAGTCTTACCATACTTATGACTCAATGTAGGAGCGAAATATTCAATGTTTTGCTCTTGCAATTTTGCTATGAGGTGCTTAAAGATATTTGAATTATTCCATAACCCATGAATCAGAATTAGTGGTCTTTTATGTGATTTCAATTGCTTTACTTTTTATAAAATCTGGTTATGGAAACATTGCCATTAAAACCATTAATAGGAGGGTGACATTTCATTAGTATTATTTTAATACGATCAGGATTAAAGCTTTCTATTAATAAATTAATAATTACGTTCGAGTATTTTTCAATTGTATAGCAGGAAAATCTTTCAGCATGCGATCTAATAAGGTCAACAAGTATTGAATAATCAATTGTCTGACTAAGATCATCTTCTTCAACACATGAATCAAAATCTGACCATAAGACAACATCTAATTTAAATAATTGGCCTGTAATTCGCTCATGTTTGAGGACACCAACTCTTGCCCAAATATCAATATTTTCAATCTTTATGTAGTCTTTCCCCATACTATTTAATTATATTTTCGTGCTTAAATTCTTTAGCGCCTGAAGCAAATTCCTCAACTATTTGACCTTCACCTTTAAGAAAATACTTATAAGTCACTAATCCTTCTAAGCCAACTGGTCCTCTTGGAGGCATTGCTTGAGTACTGATACCAACTTCTGCACCAAATCCATATCTAAATCCATCAGCAAATCTCGTAGAACAATTATGGAAAACGCCTGCACTGCCTACAGAATTCATAAATTTATTTGCATTATTAATGTCATTAGAAATTATTCCGTCAGTATGTCTTGAGCCATAAACCTCTATGTGTCTAATTGCTTCGTCTATATCTTCAACAATTTTTATTGAAAGAATTAGATCAAGATATTCGGTACCCCAATCATCACTAATTGCTGGAGCCATTTCGACAAAACATCTTGCTTTCTCGTCACCTCTTAATTGAACATTATTTTCCTTAAATAGAGGAGTAGCTTTGGTCAAAAATTCATTTGCAACATCTTTATGAATCAAGAGGGTTTCTATAGCGTTGCATGCTGCAGGATATTGAATCTTACTATCAAGAGCCACCTTAATTGCCATTTCAATATCACTATCGCAATCGATATACATATGACAAATACCATCAGCATGACCTAGAACAGGAATCTTAGTATTTTCTTGTATGAACTTTACGAGTTCATTACTACCTCGTGGAATAATTAAATTTATTTCTTTCTCCAAATTCAACATTGCCATACTATCTTTTCTATTAGTTAGTAGACATATTGAATTTTCATCGATTGTGGATAATCTAAGTCCCTCTTTTAGAGCCTCGCAGATTTCTGTATTTGTAAGATTAGACTCACTACCCCCTTTCAAAATAACACAATTACCAGAACGTATAGCCAGTGCACTAATTTGCATCACGGCATCAGGCCTAGATTCAAAGATGACCCCAATAACCCCAATAGGAACAGTTTTTCTTTGTAAAATTAAATTATCTGCAAGTTCTCTGTGTATTTGCAATTGACCAACAGGATCATTCAGTCTGCTTACTTCTCTGATACCCTGAATACCTTCTAAAAGCTTATCTTTTGATAATCTAAGCCTAGATAACAAAGCATTTGATATCGCTTTCTTTTGAGCCAATTGATAATCAAGCTTATTCGCCTCTAAAATCTTCTCCATATTGTTATGCAGAGCATCTGCCATTAGATTAAGAGCCTTTGCCCTATCTTTATTGGCTATTTGAGAAGTTTTTAAAAATGCCTTTCGTACATTATTTACTTTAAATTTAAGAGAGTCGTCAGGCAATGGAACAACAAAACTATCCATCATATACAAAGAACATAATTAATTCTAATCATTAATACAAAATAAGAAAAGTTAAACACAATCTATTGATTAATACCTTAGAAACAATTGCAGTTGTGCATTCCAGTCGCCGTTTGAATCGAATGAGCTTAAGATTTCTAAATTTGGATTAGCTTGGAAAGTTAATATCCCAAGAGGGGGTATATCATCTCTATCCGGTGTGGTCTGAACTGCAAAGTTTATTTTATCTGTAATATCCAATCCAAATTCAGCAACCCATGCTTGAGAAGAGGAGTTATCGCTAGACTCATAGGAGGCATCTTCCAAATCCAAAGTATCTCCTGAAAATAAATTATTTATTGATTCATTATTCTCAATTAATGCGGGATAAAGAGATAGTTGAATTCTTTCACTGAAAGCATTAAAACCATATAACTGAGATATTAAAGTCCTATTTATTAGATTTGCTGAATTACCTCCAATTAGACCTATAATTTGCGATCTACTATAGGCAGGAGTACTCCTCAAAAGAATCTTTTGATTTTCATCTTCAAATGTTAACTGGTCTAAAAAACCACTATACGATGCCTCAATCCTTATGAATCTAGTATTACCAATACCTAAAGAACCAAAACTATTCTCATTAGCAATAATATTGTTTCCACCAGAAAAATTACTATCATTATTATTTTCAATTATTGGAATTATTGAGTCAGGAACTTTACTTATAAGTGAAAAGCTTATAAAAGGATTTATTCCTGCTCTTGAAGCAAAAACCAAGAAATTATCTGAATTATTGTCCAATTTAAAAGGAGTTGTATATAAATTGACTCTTGCTCTTAATATATTAATTTGCCCTCTGGCATTCAAATTATCTTGCACATTCCCATTTATTTGGAGTTCTTTTTCTGTATATAAATAAGCTTGTAGAATATTTCCGTAACCAACTCTAAATTCTGGACCAAGAATTAATTCTATATTCTGGAAACTGATATTATCCAGAAAAATAGGGAACTTCTCATTAACCAAATTTCTATTTAGGATTGATTCGTTTGTAATAATTTCAATTTCCTCCTTTTTATTCCAGCTAAGTTCAGGCCATAGAGTATTAAGATCATTCTGCTGTTTGGTATTTGTATAGGTATTATCTTCTTTATTATTTCCTTTGAAATCAAAGTATCCGTTACTTAATGTTATTTCCCCTTCTATTAATGGACTTAGAAAAGAATTATTAACTTTTATATTAGAATTAAAAATAAAATCAAAATTCTTTCCTATTAATCTAAAGTCACTTGTAATAAAATTTATATAAGTATTCTCCTCTGATTTGTTATAAAACGGCAATGCTCCACTTAAGAATAATGAACCTGAATCATTATTCTTTGCAGAAAAATCAATTATGTCTAATTGATCAAAATCAAAGATAATTGTGGAATTAATATCTTTTAATGAATTCTCAAAGACTTGTAAATTTCCATCTCTCAAAAAGAAAAAACCGTTAGCTATTGGCTTATCTAAGTTTCCAGAGATAATCATTCTTAGATTTGCGTCACCACTATTAAAAGTAAAGTTATCATTAGTTAAATTACCTAAAAGATCAAGTATTCTCTCATCCCCATTCAATCTGACATTTAATTGGTTTTTTAGATCAATAGGGATTAATCCTACTATTTGAATTGGATTACCTGATTTATTTAACATCAGCGACAGATCTAAATTAAACAAACTATCCTCATAATCAATTTGAGTTTTATCAAGATCAAGTTCATAGCCATTTATTGATGTGTTATTTGATGAGATAAAACTTATAAATTCCTTTTCATTCAAGTCATAGTTAAGTTTGACATCTAATGATCCTTTAAAATCTTTTGGCTTATCAAAAAACAGATTAGAAATACTTAAAGGTAACCCTTCAATAGTTAATGTACCTTTATTCCTAAACAATCCTCCTTCTACATTCACAGAAAAATTACTTTCATAATTTTCCAAAGAATTAATTTCATTAAGATATCCTTTTAAATCTGCTGTTATGAAATAATTGGAAATATCATTACCGAAAATCTCAATAGTTGCGTTATAGCGACCTTCAAGCTTATCTAGATAATTATTTAATCTTACTTTACTAGGAGATATATCATCTTCCACCGATAATTGATTGATTAGAGTTAATTGCTCATCTAATGACTTCTCTTCAGTTGACAATTGTACATTTTGAAGATCATTAAAATTTCCAGTGGAAATAATAATATTATTATTTAAGTTCAACACATCAAATGTGGTCAAAGCAGTCCATTTTGCGCTTATATCCTTAAAATTAAGATTAACTAAATTATTATCGTTTGATTTATAAGCAATATCAATTTCTCCTCCATCAACAGGATAAAGTGAGGCATTGATATCAAATAAATTATTATCAATAGCAAATTCAAAGATTGAATTAGCTAATTTTATATTTTTATATTCCCCAAGAATCAATGAGAATCTTCCATCAACATATGATTGATCACTAGAAATTATCCCTGAGCCATCTATTGAGCCATTTACACTATCAAATTCATTATCTCTAAGCGATAACTCTATTTCGTTGAATGAGAAATTGGTTGCAGCCCATACAAAATAATCATCTTTCTTTTCAATTATTAGACTTCCTATCTTTGAGTCAAATAACCTACTAAATTCCAAATTATTCATACGTAATTTTTCATCAAATTTAATTGATAAAAAAGATGGTATTGGAGAGGATCTATTATTCATAGTAAGGATGTAACCCTCTCCCTCATTTGTTATTTTCCCGTCAAAAATTTCTCTAATCCTTATCCCCTTGTAATGTGGATATTCAATATCAAAATCTATAAATGTTTTTGGGTTTGTTAAGTCACCAGTAATAAAACCTTTTGCAGTTATATAACCTCTTATTCCACTATTTCTGAAAAAATTAAGATTTGATAGCTGGGTTCTATTTAAATTAAACTCCACTTCAAGATCACCAAAGTTAAATCCTTGATCATTTATCCAAAAAGGTAACAAACCTGATATTTTAATTTCCGGATTAGAACTGTTGAAATAACCAATTACGCCATCTAAGAGGATATTATTTGAATAATTACGCAAGGGTATATCTAGATTAAGATCGGAAATTAAAGTGCCATAAGTTAAATTATTTGTCTTGACTATTAGATTATTACCTTTACATCTGAAACCCAAATAATCCGTATTTATATCTTCCGTTATTTGGGAGGAATTCATTTGAAAATTATTCAATGAGATACCTCCGGAGCATCGGATCTTATCTGATGATCTAAAAAAGCTTATATTTGAATTAAAGTTTCCATCATTAATAACAATATCTCTACCTAAAACTTCATAGTTAATTCTAGTAAGATCTAAATTCTTAGTACTTAATTTGAAACTTAATATCTGCTGATTAAATTTTGTATTGAATTTAATCCTTAGATGTCCTCTCTCACGAAAAAAAGAATTTAGGAATCCAAAAAATTGTTTGTTATTTGAATCATAAACTAATTCGCC
>CAJWWR010000012.1 GCA_913048245.1 uncultured Prochlorococcus sp.
TGATTGCTAGCAAATCGATTTCCATCTCATTTTGTGCTAGCTGCTTTTTTAGGTCGGCACGCTGACGAATCAAGCGCTCTGCTTCCGTTTTCAATTCTTCTTTCAAGATTTGTCCCTCCGGTAAATCAAATGTAATGTTTGCTGTATTTAACTGCTTTGGACTCACTTGAACTCAATACCAAGCACTTCCACAATCAAACGATAGCAATTTCTTATCGTCACTTCGGTGATATTGCTAACTTCAGCTATTTCGCGTTGAATTCTTTTATGGTCGAAATCCTGCAGGCTCTATAAGTCTGACTTGGTTTCCCCGAGCAGTGAATTCTCGGCCTTGGTCACTTTGGACAACGACTCTACCGCCTGATTTGACTCGAATCACACGTGCTCTAACCCAGCCAAGAGCTGCTGACTCAAGGACTTTCACAACATCACCAGGTTGAAGATCTAACTCCATTCTCAAAACTAGGAAACTGCAGGAAGGGGCATCGGACGCGCCGTGGAGGACTCGAACCCCCGACATCAGGTTTTGGAGACCTGCGTTCTACCAACTGAACTAACGGCGCATTAAATTTATTATAAGCGCCTGTTGAACCATTAGGAAGTTAACAACTTTACAACTTTATCGGTCGAAACGTTGCTTGACGCGCGTAGCTTTACCTACCCTATCTCTCAGATAAAATAGTTTAGCTCTTCTTACTTTACCTCTACGTTCAACTTTTAGAGAGGCAACTTGAGGACTATGTAGCATAAATATTCTTTCTACTCCTATACCTTGGAAAATTCGTCTGACGGTAATTGTCTGATTAAGTCCTCCATGCCTTTTTGCTATGACAACTCCCTCATAAGGCTGTACCCTCTCTTTGTTACCTTCTGTAATCTTTACTCCGACCTTAACAGTGTCACCAACATAAATTGACGGCAGTTCCTTTTTCGTTTGAGCGGCTTCAAATTCTTCAATAAGGTTGATACTTACTTCTTTTTTATTTTTCACTGGAACTTCTTTTTTAGGCTCTTCAGTTGTTATATTTTCAACGCTATCGTCTTGGTTAGAGATAGCGTCTTTGATATCATTTTTAGATTCTTTTGCCATTGACCGATTGAAAACTACGAGAATTTAATTTTAACTCTTTGCATCACTTTTAGAAACCTTTTTGAAGAAACTAATTTTTTTTGTGAGCATGCCTAATCCAGTTAAAACCATCCAGATTAGACCTATTGAATTTAATATAACATATACTAATTCACCATTTTCCCCAAGCCATTCACCTTCATGGAGTGACATCAACCAGTGGACGTCATCCCTTGATAAACCCAGCAAATCCTTTGCAATTCTATAAAAAAGACCTGTAAATGCAGAAATTATTAAGGGTAAAAATACCCAAGGTGCCAACATCTTATGAAATTGCCTAAAATTGATAATAGATTTCATTTCATTTATAAATTTTTCTTGATTTCATTTAGATTAAACTAAAATGAGCTCTAAGTTTAATGTTTTGAACACTTTTATTATTTCTACCGATGAAACATTTTGCAGAACTATTGTTAAATAAAAATAAAAACCACTCAAATGATCAAGTCCCATTCATTCAAAGAAATAGGGGGATTGAAATCAAATCTTCCAGAGAGATAAAGTTGATGAAGAAGTCTAGCAGAATTGTTGCTACTGTCCTTAGGGAAATAAGTGAAATGATTATCCCAGGAATGAGTACACATGATTTAGATGAATTTGCTGAAAAAAGAATAAGGGAAATGGGAGCCGTGCCAAGTTTTAAAGGTTACCATGGATTTCCATCCAGCATTTGCTCAAGCATAAATAATGAAGTCGTTCATGGAATACCAAATAAAAATAAAATCATTCAAGAGGGCGACCTAGTAAAAATTGATACAGGTGCATATTTAAATGGTTATCATGGCGACAGTTGTATTTCTGTGTGCGTAGGATCAGTTAGTAATGAAGTCCAAAAAATAAGCGATGTTGCTCAAAATGCTTTATTTGCAGGCTTAAAAAAAATTAAGGCTGGCAATACTCTTCTTGATATAGCTGGAGCAATAGAAGATACTGTTAAAAGTAATGGTTATAGCGTCGTCGAAGATTACACTGGACACGGTGTAGGACGTAATCTACATGAAGAACCATCAGTTTTTAACTTTAGAACAAATCAATTACCTAACGTTGTTCTAAGAGCGGGTATGACATTAGCTGTTGAACCAATTGTCAATCAAGGTAGTAAACACTGCAAAACACTTGATGACAGATGGACTGTAATAACCAGAGATGGCAAATTGTCAGCACAATGGGAACATACAATAGTAGTCCTAAATGATGGAATAGAAATTTTGACTGATAGAAATTTTTAAATTTACCTTGAAATTATTGAATTATTTTAAGTACTAATGAGTAACAAAAATAATAAAGTTCTTTTAGGGGAAAAAACAAATAAGTAAATGGATTAATGCTGATGATGATTAATCTAATATTAAATTTCGAAATAAAGCAAATCAACCAAGCTACGTAATTTGCATTCATAATTCCTATGGGATTTAATTCTGACTTAAAGGGTCCTAATACTATCTTTCTTATAATTAGTTTTTTTCTTTCACTTTTTGAATAAAGATTTTTTTTAAAACTTATTATCTGGCCAATTAACGATTTACTAACTTCATAAGAAGGACTAAGTGCAGGAAAAAGCTCTGCTTCAGATGTATTGACCCAAATTTCTTTTGCGAAAGGAAGATTTTTTTGATTAAAAACTATATCTTCAAATAATTCGATAATTCTTAATTTACTAATTGAATTTATCTCGATAGTCTTCTCGAAATTCTGATTTCTAATATTCGCTTCATATATCCCATGATTAAGAATCAATATGTCTATTTCTTCTAAAGCTTTTTTCAAAGATACTTCCTCTCCACATTTCCAATAAATCCATTTGTTTGGTTGATCATTAGGAGAATCTTCATTACTCTTTTTGTGGGAGAATCCAATAATGTTGTATCCGTCTTGTTTAAACCTTCTTATCAAGGCTTTTCCAAGTGCTCCATTTGCGCCTGTAATGCCTATGGTTTTTTTTTGTTCCATCTTTATCTTTGTATCTTAAATATCATTTTGTAGATCAATTAAATATAATTTTAAAAAAATTTTTGAATATTTACAGTTTGATTAATTACTTCTCATAAAACATTAATTGTATACTTTATCGAAAAATATTAATCTAAGGATAATAAATTAATATTAATTTTAATTATGAGCAAGACATTGTTAATTGGTTCATGCGAGCCTTTTAGCGGAAAATCTGCGCTGGTATTAGGAATAGCTAAACAAATCATTTCAAGCAATAGAAAAATACGTCTTGGCAAACCACTTGCCACTTGTATTGAAATGACTAATTTGCCATCAATGGCTTATGAAGGTTTGATAGATGATGATGTTAAATTTATAAGCTCGACATTACAAATTGAAGAAAAACATTTACTGTCTTCCATAGGGCTATTGGATAACATCTCAGCAGAAAAAAGGCTTGCCAATAGAGATCTTAGTCCTGGTAAAGGATTTGAAGTTCTTAGCGAATTATTGAATGATGACTTTGTAGGGTTAAATATTCTTGAGGGTGCTGGAAGTTTATATGAAGGCCTTGTTTATGGTTTGAGTCTGCCTCAACTTGCAAAATCACTAAACGCAAAAGTCTTAGTTGTTAACTTATGGGAAGATTGTAAAAGTGTCGATGCTTTGCTTGATGCAAAGAAGCAATTGGGCAAATATTTTGCTGGTGCAGTATTAAATGCTGTAAAACCATCTGAAATTGAAAATATAAAAAAAACTATAATTCCATCGCTTGGGAAATTGGGTATAGAAGTTTTTGGGGCTATGCCTAAGTCTCCTCTACTTCGGAGCGTAACTGTGGGTGAGCTAATTAGAAGATTAAAAGCTAGTGTTATATGTTGCCCAGATAAAAATCAGCTATTAGTAGAGACTTTGAGTATTGGAGCAATGGGTGTTAATTCTGCAATGGAATTTTTTAGGCTAAGAAGAAATATGGCTGTTGTTACTGGTGCAGATAGGACAGATATACAACTAGCAGCGCTAGAAGCATCTACGCAATGCTTAATTCTTACTGGTATTGGTGATCCTTTGCCTCAGCTAATTCATCGGGCAGAAGAACTAGAAGTCCCCATACTAAAAGTTGATATAGATACTCTTTCCTGTGTTGAAGTAATAGAACAGGCGTTTGGACATGTACGGCTACATGAATCAATAAAAGCTTCTTATGCAACACAGCTTGTTCAAGAGAATGTTGACATAAATAGAATTCTTGAAAAAATAGATTTTCCCTGCAATTTCTCAGAATAATGCTAATTTCAAAATAGACTAATTAAATTATTTTGAGTCGTTCTTTAGACCTCCCCGCCACAGAAGGTGTCGACACACTTGCGCAAGAACTTGCAAAACTTCAGGATAATGGAAAGAGAAGGATTGCTTTTTTAGGAACCAGGCATGTCCCTGTAATTGATATCCATCTTGTTGAACTTATTGCAAGATCACTTGCTGAAGAAGGACATTCGATAATCACCTCAGGATCTCAAGGGGTAAATGCTGCTGTAATTAGGGCTGTTTTGGATATTAATCCCTCTTTACTTACCGTGTTACTACCTCAAAGTTTGGATCGACAATTGCCAGAAATTAAAGATCAACTTGAAAAAGTAATGCATTTAGTCGAAAAAAGCGAAAATGATGATCTCCCTTTACCTCTGGCAAGTAGTTTGTGTAACCAGGAAATAATTAATAGATGTGATCAATTAATTTGCTTTGCCTTCCATGATAGTGAGACACTACTAAACAGTTGCAGATGTGCAGAAGATATGGGAAAAGTTGTAAGCTTATTATTCTTTGACTAAAAATTTGTATACTATTTTTTTTTGTGATATTGACTTAAGGTATTAATTAAATATTAAAAAAAAGGATGGCTGAAAATTTTTCTTTTGACATAGTGTCGGATTTTGACAGGCAAGAATTAGTTAATGCCATAGATCAGGTTAAACGTGAGGTTTCCCAGAGATATGATTTAAAGGGTACAGAAACGTCTATTGATTTGGAAAAAGAAAATATTTTTATCACCACAAACAGTGAGTTGACTTTAAATTCGGTTATTGATGTATTGAGGCAAAAAGCAACGAAACGAAAATTATCACTAAAAATATTTGACATGAAGTCTTTGGATGTAATTACCGGTAACAAAGTAAAACAAACAATCAATCTGAAAAAAGGTTTAAATCAAGAAATCGCCAAGAAAATTAGTAAAGAATTAAGGAATGAAATTAAGAAAATCAACGTTAGTATCCAGGGAGAATGTTTAAGAGTGGCTAGCAAGAGTAAAAATGATCTCCAAATGGCTATCAAGATGCTAGAAGGACTCGAAGAAAATCATAAAATCCCACTGCAAACTACAAATTATCGTTAATATTTATCACTTAAGACATTTACCATCAATACCATGTCAAACTACTCATCTGCCTTAATAGAATCTTTATGCTCTAAGATTAAAAATTACCCCCGATTTTCTAAAGGAGACATTGAAAAGTTCTGCTGGATGGCTGCTCATGAATACAAGCATGGTGTTTTACCATCTGAATATGATATCAGAGAAATAGATGAAACTCTTTATTTAGTGCTTTTAGAAGAGGTTAAGAAAAACATAAATAAATAATATAGTCAGCTTAATTAAGTTCAAATCTTAAATTTATATTTAATTTGAATAATTAATTAATGCATTACTAATTTTGTATAAATAAGATACTAATAAATGCTAAAGAAATGACTACATCTTTCAAAAACGTTACGCCAAGTGGACCAGGAGGACCAGCAACTTTATTGATTGTTTTATCTTTCACCGGGTTTCTATTGTTAACACAATCACTTTTTGTTGTTCCATCAGGTGAAGTTGCAGTTGTGACAACCCTGGGTAAAGTAAGTGGTACACCTCGCAAGCCAGGTCTAAATATAAAACTTCCTTTCATTCAATCAATTTTTCCTTTTGATGTTAAGACCCAAGTACAACCTGAACAGTTTGAAACTTTGACGAAAGACCTGCAGGTAATAAAAGCAACTGCAACAATTAAATATGCGATTAAACCTTCAGAAGCAGGCGTTATATTTGCGACAATTGCTAATAGAAATAGTGAGGTTTATAGGAAAATTGTTTTACCCTCTTTGCTTAAGTCACTAAAATCTGTGTTCTCCCAGTACGAATTAGAAACTATAGCTACCGAATGGAATGCTATTTCTGAAAGAATTGCCGAAACTGTTACTGAAGAGTTAAATACATTTGGATATGTTGAAGTGCAAGCTTTGGATCTTACGGGATTAGAAATAGCAGAAGAGTACCGAGCAGCAATTGAACAAAAACAAATAGCTGGGCAACAACTCTTAAGGGCTAAAACAGAAGTTGAAATTGCTGAGCAAGAAGCATTAAGGTACGAAACTTTAAATGAAAGCCTTGATAATCAGGTCTTATTTAAACTATTTTTAGATAAATGGGATGGTAGGACACAAGTTGTGCCAGCTCTTCCTGGTAGTAACAGTGGAATACCCCCTGTTATCGTTAATGGAAATTAAAAGATCTAATAACTAATTTGTAGCTAGAGCTTTAAAAGATTGATCAAATGCTTCTAATGTTTGGTCAATTTCTACTTCACTGTGAGCTAAGGAAGTAAAACCTGCCTCAAATGAGCTTGGAGCTAAATAAACTCCTCTATTTAGCATTTCTCTATGTAACTTACCAAAAAGATCAGAATTTGTTGATTTTGCTTCTTCAAAGTTCCTTACAGGGCCTTCGCATAAGAAAAAACCAAACATTGCGCTTACGCTATCACCATTTATTGGGATTCCATTGCTATTTGCAGATTTTTTAATTCCCTCTATTAATCTTGAAGTCATGGCATCTAGTTTCTCATAGGTACCTTCTTGTTGTAATAATTCAAGAGTCTTTATTCCTGCTGTCATAGCTAAAGGATTACCACTTAAGGTACCTGCCTGATATACAGGGCCAGCAGGAGCAATCATAGACATAATATCTTTTCTACCTCCATAGGCCCCCACGGGTAATCCGCCACCTATCACTTTACCTAGAGTTGTTAGGTCAGGAGTGACTCCAAATCTTTTCTGTGCTCCTCCATAACTAATCCTAAAACCTGTCATTACTTCATCAAAAACAAGTAAGGCTCCATTTTCAGTTGTTAACTCTCTTAGCCCTTCTAGGAATCCAGGTTCTGGAGTTATGAAACCTGCATTTCCTACTATTGGCTCAAGAATAACCCCAGAAATTGCATCAGGATTTTCTGAGAATAATTTCTTAACTGCCTCAAGATCGTTATAGGGGGCAGTTAAGGTATTCGAGGTTGTAGTTCTTGGTACTCCTGGAGAATCGGGAAGACCTAATGTTGCAACACCAGAGCCGGCTTTTACTAGGAACATATCTGCGTGGCCATGATAGCAACCATCAAATTTAATGACTTTATCTCTGCCAGTATATGCTCTCATGAGCCTTAGGACGGCCATACATGCTTCTGTCCCGCTATTAACGAAACGAACCATCTCAACCGACGGTACTGCGTCAATAACCATTTCTGCGAGAGTATTTTCTAATTCACAGGGAGCTCCAAAACTTGTCCCTTTCTCTAACGCTGCTTGTAAAGCACTTATAACTTCAGGATGTGCATGTCCACAAATAGCTGGTCCCCAGCTCCCAATGTAATCGATATATCTATTGCCATCTATATCCCAGGCAAAAGGCCCTTTAACCCTATCAAAAACAATCGGTTGACCATTTACTGATTTAAAAGCTCTGACTGGTGAACTAACTCCACCAGGCATTAATTCTTGAGCAGAAGTAAAAACCTTCTGTGAATTTGAAATATTTAATATATCAGTCACAATATGCTTGATAGAATTTTAAAATAGTACCTCATGACCTAAATTAGAAATAAGAACAAAATTTGTCAATCAGAATGAAATTCTACATTATGACATTTTTATCGCGATTTATTGGAATGTAAATAAATTTTTCTGAAACAATTAATTTAAGATAAAAAATTTTGAAAGCTTTTTATTTGTAAAACCTCTATCCCTAAGCTTTCTTAGACTTTTCTTGATAAAAAATTACAATAAAAAAAAGTCGTCATCTTCATCCTCAAAATTTTGATCGTTTTTATCTAAATCTAAATTTATTATCACGGGTGCATGATCGCTTGGCTTGGTATTTCCCCTTTCAGACCTCTGTATAACTGCACTCTTGAGCTTAGGTAACAATCCATTACAAATATATATGTGATCGATTCGCCAACCTTTGTTAAGGTCAAATGCTCTATTACGGTAATCCCACCAACTCCAGAATCCAGAATTTTTCTCAAATACTCTGAAAGAGTCAATAAATCTACCTTTAACAATATCTTCCAGCATTTTGCGTTCTAATTCCGAAGCCATAATTTTATTCCTGTAACTCTCTGGAGCATGAATGTCTTGATCTGTAGGCGCAATATTAAAATCACCAGTTATGCAAGTTAATTCATTTCTTTGTTGTTGTGCAGAAATATATTTTTTAAAATTTTTAAGCCAGTCGATTTTAAAGTCAAATTTATCAGAGGGAATAGATGAACCATTTGGAACATATATATTGATTATCCTCACTCCATTGACAATGGCACTTATGATTCGCTTTTGTGTCTCTAAATAATCAATTGTCTCATCCCCCTCGATTTCATCAAGAAATCCAAATTTGACGTTTTCGATATCACTTTTACTTATTATTGCCACACCGTTGTATGACTTTTGTCCATAAACTTTAACTTGGTAACCAAGTCTCTCAAATGATTCAAATGGGAATTCTTTATCTATTACTTTGGTTTCCTGAAGGCAAAGAACATCAGCGTTGGTTGCAATAAGCCAATTGATGACTTGCTCTAATCTGGATCTTATGGAATTTACATTCCAAGAGGCTATTAACAATTGCTTGACTAGTTATGTAAAATTAAATTAGCAAATTAAATTAGAGATAGATTTGAAATTAACTCAAAACGACTATTTATTTAATTTTAAGAAATGTATTTTTCTTTCGTTAATTTTTATTTCTTCTTATACTTTTGGAGAAATTCCTGCTCAATCACAAGAAGAGTATCAATTAAAAAATATAGAAATGAACAATAACACAAAGTCAGAGGCAGGTGATGATGTGGAGATTCCCACCAATCCCTTTGAAATTGTAGAAATGATAAGGAGATCAACTATGATGGATGATGCTACAAATCCATCAGATGCTATTGATGAGGCGCTAAAATCATTTGATATGCTTGATAATGATTAAGCCTTCTAAACCTATCAATCATTAGTTAAATTAATAGATATTCTTTGAGATAAATATGATTAAGAGTCCTATCCAAGAAGTTACTTCTAAAATGCAAGCTAGAGCAATTGGAATAATTTTTGGATCATATAAACCTTATGAATCCAACCTAATTAACAAAGGTCAACTGACAGATAATAATGGAATTATTTTGGATTGCGTTGTTCTTGGTAAGACTTTACCTTTAATAAAAAAACATATTGATTTTGAAAAGAATTACTTTTGGATTGTTTACCCTAGAAACAAAAATATAGAAACAATACATATTCAAATAGCAGGTGTTTGGGAACCATTTGAAGATGAATTTAATTATTTAAAAAGTGATCAAGAGGTTAATGATAAGTTAGATTCCTTGAATCTAAAAAATAATTTTTTCTCAATTAGGGGCAAACTTATATTTATTAATTCTGAGGAAAAAGAAATAGTTATAAAAGTATCTATCTTAAAGACTACAAAAAAATCAAATAATAAGCCATTTAAGATAACTATTAAGGGAGAAATATCGATGGATTATCTCAATTCATTTATAAGTGTTGATGCTATTAGAAAAGATCATTCCTTGCTTATGCAAAGTTATGAAATTATAGAAAGTTAAAGTACTAATGAAACATGAAATTTAGGTTAATACTCTATTGAATAAAAATATGATTATCTATTTCTAACATTCTATTGTGATTGAAGAACTTCTTATTCAGTGCTCTCCTGGGATCTCCGGCGATATGTTTTTATCTGCTTTATTTGATCTAGGTGTACCCCAAAGTGTTATTGAGAAGCCTCTTGAATTATTAGGATTAGATGATTTTTTTACACTTTCTTTTCAAGAATCAGCGAGTTATTCTTTAAGAGGAATTAGGGCAGAAATAAAAGTAAGAAATCAAAATAATAAAAGAGATTGGCGGACAATAAAAGGACTTATTTTAAATGGAAAATTGGAACCAAAACTTGAGAAATTAACCTTTAATGTTTTTCAATCTTTGGCATTAGCAGAGGGGGCCGTTCATGGTATCGATCCAGAAGATGTACATTTCCATGAAATAGGTGGGATAGATTCTCTTGTTGACATAATCGGAGTTTGCTCAGCAATTCATTTTCTCAATCCATCTAAAATTTACAGTAATTCACCAAGTTTAGGTAATGGATTTGCGAAGACAGAGCATGGGAAGCTATCTATCCCATCCCCAGCAGCAATAGAGTTAATAAAACAAAAGCAAATAACAGTCAATGCAGACATGTCGTCACATGAAGGAGAGCTTTCTACTCCTACAGGGCTAGCATTACTTATAAATTTAGCGGAGGCTTATTCTCCTCCTTTGCAATATTCAATAGAGGACTATGGGGTAGGTATTGGGCAAAGGGATATTTCTTATCCTAATATTTTTAGATTGCTTAAAATCAAATCTTTTGATGCAAAAACTAAACAAGCAATTAACAAGCCAAAATTTGAGCAAGTTACAATTCAGGAAGCTTGGATTGATGACCAGTCACCAGAAGATATATCTGCGTTTATTGAAATTCTCAGAAGAGAAGGTGCATATGATGTCTCATCACAATCAATAAATATGAAAAAGGATAGGGTTGGGATTCATTTAATTGCAATTGTCTCAGTTAACAAAGCAAATTACTTTAGGCATTTATGGTTTAAGTACACTACAACTTTAGGATTGAGAGAGCGTAATCAAGGAAGGTGGTCTTTACCAAGAAGAAATGGTGAGTGTGAAACTGATCTAGGCAATGTAAAATTCAAGCAATTTATTAACCTTAATGGAGAGATATTTTTGAAACCTGAAAATGATGAAATAAAAAGGTTACAAAGAAAACATGGAAAAACAGCTGCAGAAATTAGAAATTTAATAAAAGAAAGGCAAGGTGAATTTAAACCTTGTGAAGATTGGAAATGAATTTTTATAAAGAGAGAATTAAATATGTTAAAGATTTTTAATTTAAAGATAATAAAAAAGTTATTTTTTTATTCAAGTCTTTGTTATGTTACTTATGCATTAACTAAAAACTTTGGACAATTATCAATAGTATTTGAATGGAGTAATTATAAAATAAATTTAATTTTAGCTTTTACATTTTGCGTTTCAAGCATTGTGTTGAATGCTCTTGCTTGGAAGCAAATAATAATCTGGTTTGGCCATAATAAAAATTCTCACAAGATTATTGAGATTTTTATAGCTACAAATATTCTCAAATATGTCCCAGGAAGTGTTTGGCATTTTGTTGAAAGATTCAATTTCTTAAAACAAAAAAGTAGTGAAGATTTAGCTTTCTACGCGACACTTATTGAACCTTATTTTATGTTGTCTGCAGCATTATTAATGTGTTCTTTTGGAGCAATATATTTTCCAGCTTTGATACTATTCTCGATCCCTGCTTTTTTTCTTAGAAGTGATTTAATATACTTAACTATTAAAAAATTAGACTCTTTTAAAAATAATAGTATTAGATTATTTAACATACCATTTTCAAAGAAAGAATTTGAATCTAGTATCCAATTTAAAAAAGGATTCCCTTTGGATGCATTTATCCTAGAGATAGTCTTTTTATCTTTTAAATTTTTTGGATTTATTAGTTGTTTTTATATTTTTAATTCTTTCGCTCCTAAAGAATTAGTTTTAGTTTTTGTAACCTTTTGCTTGTCTTGGTCAGTTGGGTTAATTACACCTGCAGCTCCCGGAGGAGTTGGCGTCTTTGAGTCATGTTTCTTATTAATAATGAGAAATTATTATTCTGAGGACGGAATACTATCAGCATTGATCTTTTTTCGTTTCATATCTACATCGAGTGATTTATTTCTAGCAACTCCATTTTTTCTTAAGAAGTTTATTAGATCAGACTAAACCCTTTTATTTTCTAAATTTGGAATAAGCGTACTTGATGCTATAAGGCCTAATAGAATGATTAGGATTGCTGGAATAATAGCTTCCGCAAGTCTTTCATCGCTGGCATATTGATATAAACGTACTGATAATGTATCAAAGTCTGTTGGTCTTACAATAAAAGAAATTGGTAATTCTTTAATCGTATCTATAAAGACCAAGAGTGTACCTACAAATATCGGTCCTTTTAATAGAGGGATATGAATTTTTTTTATTACTTTTAATTGACTTGCACCTAGACCCTTTGCTGCTTCATCGATATTAGGAGAAATTCTTTCTAGAGCCGAATCCAATGCTCCTTTTGATATCGTTAGAAAACGTGTAATGTAGCCAAATACTAAAAGATAAAGGTAGAAAGAAGGGTTATTGACTATTGTCAATAAAAAAATAGCTAATACTGTTCCAGGTATTGCATAACCAATGCCACAGATGAAAGTTGATACTTTAATAAATAACGCCTTATTCCATCTGTTTGAAAAACAAACTAAAATAGAAAAAATGACTGTAAGTAAAGCTGCTGTTAAACCTAATCCTAAAGTTCTAAAAGTTAAATAAATAATCTCCGCGTTAAGCCCTTTTCTTAGCTGATCAGTATTTAAAATTATCCAGAAGGCAGGAATCCCTAAAGACAATAAAGCTGGTAATGATGAAATAATTATTGCTATGTATGATCTGTATCCCTTCAAAGTCCAATTTTGAGAATTTATATTAGATGGATTGTCACTCCAGCGCTTTGTTTTTTGTCGAGATAATTTCTCTATAAAAATTAAAGCAAAAACTATTATTAGAGCCACCAGAGATAAAGCTATTCCACTATTTGGATTTCTATCAATATTCCAGTTTTCTTTAATACCTGTTGAGATTGTGGGGATATTTAATAATTCAAAAGTACCTAATTCATTCATTACTTCCATGCACATTAAACTTACACCAGTTACAAAAGAAGGTAACGCCATCGGTAATGCAATTTTGAAGAAACTTTTCCAAGGGTCTGCTCCTAGACCTCTGCTAGCGAGGATTTGATTTGTCCCAAATTTATTAAAACTTTCATTAGTTAGTATGAATACATAAGGGTAAGTAGAAATAGACAATATTAAGACTCCCCACCAAATCCCATTAATTTGGAATCCCATAATACTGCCAACATCTTGTAATATTGCCGTGGTTAAATAAGCTGGGGCAGCTAATGGTATTAATTGGCAAATTCTTATAAATCTCCTAAAGGGAAATTCACAATTTGATAGTAACCATCCATTTATTAGTCCTAGTGTTCCACCAAAGCAACTAGTTAGTAAAAGCATTTTTATTGAACCAACAATTTCTTCTTTGCCAGTAATTCCAAGGGAAAACTGTCCATTAATTATTAGATTTAAACCCTCTTTGGAAAAATTTAGAATTGGTAAAAGGATGATACCCGCGATCAATAAGGCTGATATATCTAAAAATTTGAATTCATAATTATTTTTAGTAATTATGTTCTTAAAATTAATCAATTATCTGAAAATGGGTTTTAAGTTAGTCTATGTGAAGATGTTTTGCATAAGTTTAGTTGCTCTTTAATTTGTTTATGATCTAGGCCTTTGCCAATTAAGACTATTTTGTTTGACCTTTCTTTTGTCCATTGATCGTCATCCAAGGAAAATCTCTTGCCTGACAAATGAAAAATATGTTTTCTATCACTCTCTTCAAACCATAAAATACCTTTTGCTCGAAATACATTCTCCGATAATTGATTATCCAGGAAATTCTGGAATTTTCTTAACGAAAATGATTCTTGGCAAGTGAATGAAACTGATGTAAATCCCTCAATATTATTCTCATTATGTTCATGGGAATGATGGCTATGTTCATGGGAGTGATGGCTGTGTTCATGGGAATGATGGCTATGTTCATGGGAGTTATGACTGTGTTCATGGGAATGATGGGAGTTGGAAGTACTATTGATTGTTGCTTCTGAAAAGATTTGGTCATTTTCTCGTGTGCTCTCTTTTTTAGATATGAATTTATCGGTTTCAAAAAGTCCCACGCTAATAATAGTTTGTAAGTTAACTTGACTATTAACAGTTCTCAAGATCCTTGGTTCTGTTTTGATTTCATGGATCTTTTCTTCTATCTTGTCTAAATGCTTAGTGTTAACAAGATCTGACTTGTTAACAAGAAGGATATCACCATAAAGAATTTGAGAATATGCAATATTTGATGATTCCATATCAAAATCAAAGTTCTCGGCATCAATTAATGTGATAATAGAGTCTAATCTTAAATGGTCTCTTAGATCCCCTCCTGCAAAGGTCATTGCAACTGGGAGAGGATCGGCTAATCCAGTTGTTTCTACAATTAGGTAATCAATCTGCTCAGGTCTATCTAGAATCTTTTTAACAGTTGTTAATAGCTCGCCGTTAATTGTGCAACAAATACAACCATTGCTTAACTCGATCATATCTTCTGCTGTTTCAACAATTAAATCATTATCAATTCCAATTTCTCCAAATTCATTTACTAAAACGGCTGTTTTTAAACCTTTTTGATTATTTAGAATATGATTTAGTAGAGTCGTCTTTCCTGAACCTAAAAAACCACTAATAATTGTAACTGGTAAGATTTTTTTATTCATATAATTATTTTGCATTTGCTAGTAATTTTAATGTTTTTTAAGAAAAAATCGTATTAATTATTAACTAACTTATTTATTTCAGTAGCAACTTTTTCATCTAAATTAGATAATCCCCCAAGATCATGAGTTGTTAATTTTATATTTACTTTTGAGTAGCTGTTTATCCATTCAGGATGATGATTGAATTTTTCACAAATTAAAGCTACTTTTGTCATGAATGAGAAGGATTCTATAAAGTTTTTGAATGTAAAGTCTCTTTCAATATGATTACTTAAAACCTTCCACCCCTCTATCTTTGCAGATAATTCTTTAAGTTCTTCTTTTTGCAAAAGTATGGGGTTCATATGTATCTTGTGACTAAGATTTATTATAGTTAAATTTTTACTTTTCACCAATGGCATGAAGATGAATAGATCTATTTTTTTTATCAAATCTATGTTCCCAGAGATACACTGACTGCCATATTCCTAGTAAAATTTTTTTATTTATGAAACTAAATGATAATGAAGTATTTGTAAGTGCAGTTTTTATATGGGCTGGCATATCATCTGAGCCCTCTTGAGAATGTTTATATTCAACTTCTTCGTTATTTACTGCTAGAGATCGATAAGAATTCTCGGGGACAATAGATTTCATATATTTTTTTAAATCATAAAGTACATTTGAATCAGCATTCTCATTGACGATAAGACTACAACTAGTGTGCATTGAATTTATATTTATAATTCCTGTCAATAGATTATTCTCCTCCAGAAACTCATTAATTTCGCATGTTATGTCAATGAATCCCTCTCCCTTAGTTTTAATTTCTATGGTTGAATAAATTTGTTCCATGTATTAGATGCAGTTTGAACATTTCTGTTTTAAATATACTTTTAAAGTAATCACTAACCAACCTAAAATTATCTTAATATTATAGTTATTTAGGAAGTTTAATTGAACGAAACTAATTGGAATAGGCTAGGCGATTATTTAAAACAAACTCAGCTTTTAGGTTCTATACAAAACACACTATATTGGGATCAAAATACAATGATGCCAAAAAAAGGGGCTTCATGGAGAGCGGAGCAACTTGGCTATATTGCTAAAAAATTGCATGCTCGAAATACCTCCAAAGAGTTTTCTATTTTAATTGATGCAGCTAAAGAAGAATTAAATAGTTGCAAAGATGGAGATGCTAAATTTTTTGAAAAAAAAAGAAACATCCAACTTTTATCCAAAGATATGGATAGGCAAAGAAAATTAGATCCAAAACTTGTTGAATTATTAGCTAAAGCAAAATCTGATGGTTATCAAAATTGGCAGCAAGCAAAATTAGATTCACAGTATGAAACTTTTTTACCTTTTTTTAAAGATCTGATCAAGTTGAGAATTGAAGAAGCAAAGCAAATATCCGAGAATTTATCAACATGGGAAACATTAGCTCAACCATATGAACCTGATATTTCCAAAAAATGGGTTTTTAAGATATTCAATCCTCTCAAAGAAGTTATTCCAGAATTACTAGAAAAAAGTAATAAATATTTAGTTAAAGATTGGGATCTTGATAAAGAATCTCAGCATTTATTATGTATCAAATTACTTAATGAGTTTGGCAGAGATACTGACTTGGTTGCCTCAGCAGAATCGCCTCATCCTTTTTCAATAACATTAGGACCATCTGATTACAGAATCACAACAAGGTTTGTAAAAGGCGAACCTTTTTCGAGCTTCCTAGCCACAGCTCATGAGTGGGGTCATTCTATATATGAGCAGAACTTGCCAACTAGAACTCATCAATGGTTTGCTTGGCCGTTAGGACAAGCCACATCTATGTCTGTGCATGAGAGTCAGTCTTTATTTTGGGAAAATAGAATTGTTAAATCAAGATCCTTTAATAAGCGCTTCTTTGAATATTTTGCTGAAAGAAATGTCCCTTTTAACAATTATCTTGAACTATGGAGATCGATCAATGCTTTTAAAGCTGGTTTAAATAGAGTTGAGGCAGATGAACTAACTTATGGATTACATATTGTAATTAGAACCGAGCTTGAAATTGAATTAATTGAAGGTGCAATGGATCCAAAAGATCTACCTTTCGAGTGGAATAAAAGATATCAAGACCTTTTAGGCATAAAACCTTCAAATGATCGAGAGGGTTGTTTACAAGATGTTCATTGGAGTGAAGGGGCCTTTGGATACTTTCCTTCGTATTTAGTTGGTCATGTTATTAGTGCTCAATTAACCAACAAGATGGAAAAAGATTTGGGGACACTTGATAATTTAATTGAAAAGAAAGACTACAAAATTATCATTAAATGGTTAAAAGAAAATGTACATCAATATGGAAGGTCACTTAATGCTATGGAGCTTGTAAGGAAAGTGACTGGAGATGAAATCAACCCCGATTCTTTCATAAATTATTTGAAACAAAAAATCGACGAATTAATGTAAATCTATATTTTATGTATAATTGATTTTTTACAATCTATATGAGGTTGTAAGATTAAGAACGTTACTAATAAAAAATGGCTAATCTAAATCAACCACCCAGTAAAAGCACCCCTAATTTGTTGCATATTCTTGAAGCCTTTACTGACGAAACAAAATTGATTGTTAACACAATAGTTGAATTAAATTCAAACACTATTAACAAATATGAATTAATAACAGAAACTGGTCATTTAAAACTTGATAGAGTTGGTTACTCCTCATTAGCTTATCCTTTTGCTTATGGATGCATTCCAAGGACCTGGGATGAGGATGGAGACCCTCTTGATATCGAAATTGTAAATGTTACTGAGCCACTGATTCCCGGATCAATTGTTGAAGCAAGAATCATAGGTGTAATGAAATTTGATGATGGAGGAGAAGTGGATGACAAGATAATCGCTGTTTTATCAGATGACAAAAGAATGGATCACATAAAGACTTTTAAAGATCTTGGAGAGCACTGGCTTAACGAAACTAAATACTATTGGGAGCATTATAAAGACCTGAAGAAACCAGGCACATGCAATGTTAACGGTTTCTTCGATATAGAGACCGCCAAGAAAGTAATTGAAGAATGTCAGTTGAGATATAAAAATGTAATTGAACCAAAGTTGATTGACTGATTATATTTTATTTCTCTCTAAATTCCTTAAAAATTTCTGCAAGAATTTTATCAGCACCCTGGTCAATTAGTTTTCTTGCTAAATCGATGCCTATCTTTTCAGGCTCATTTAAAGAGCCTATGGAATTATCTTTTATGAGAGTTTTTCCATCAATTGAGGCGACCATACCCGTTAAGGAGATACTGTCTTTCTGGATTGAACTTTTAACACCAATAGGCACTTGGCATCCTCCCTCTAGTTCTCTTAAGAAAGCTCTTTCAGCCAAGCAACACTTGCTTGTACTCTGATGATTTAAAACATTAATTATATTAAGAATATCCTCATCATTGGCTTTGCATTCAATTCCTAATGCACCTTGACCAACCGCATGGAGTGAAATTTCACTTGGGATTTCTTGATGAATCCTTTCAGAGAATCCTAATCTTTTTAGACCTGCCGTAGCTAATATAATGCAGTCAAATTCTCCTTCGTCAAGCTTCTCTAGTCTTGTTAAAACATTACCTCTGATATCTTTAAATTTAAGATTAGGATAATTAAATCTTAATTGTGCAAGCCTTCTTAAAGAGCTTGTTCCAACAATTGAACCTGCTGGTAATGTATCTAATTTAAATTCTTTGTTTTTTTCATTAACTACAATTGCATCAGATGGGTTTTCCCTCTCTGTTATACAACCTAGTATCAATCCTTCAGGAAGTTTAGTCGGAAGATCTTTGAGAGAGTGAACTGCAATATCAGCTTTATCTAAAAGCATCTGGGCCTCTAGTTCCTTAGTGAACAACCCTTTGTCTCCGATTTTTGCTAGAGCAACATCAAGTATCTTATCCCCCTGAGTTGCCATTGCTTCAATTGAGACTTCAATATCAGGAATATTTTTTTCTAACTGTTCTTTTACCCAGTATGTTTGGACCATAGCTAACTTACTTCTTCTAGTAGCTATTCTTAGTTTTTGTTTTTTCATTAAAATATTCTTTTTAATTAAGATTAAAAGAAAGATGACGAGATTTACAGATATTATTTAGCAACTTAACAAAGCTGGAAATATTTTATATGCAATTTATTTAATATATTCTTTCAAAACCCCGTTCCTATTTGGATGTCTTAATTTTCTTAAGGCTTTTGCTTCTATTTGTCGAATCCTCTCTCTAGTAACATCAAATAATTGCCCAATTTCTTCAAGGGTTTTCATTCTTCCGTCATCAATGCCATAACGCAATCTGAGGACATCCCTTTCTCTTGGGCTTAAAGTAGCCAAAACCCCTTCTAGGTCCTCTCTTAGGAGCGTCTTTGAGACATCTTGTTCTGGATTCTCTATGTCTGCTTCTATGAAATCTCCAAGTCTTGAATCTTCCTCCTTTCCAATAGGCGTTTCTAGTGAAATGGGCAGTTGAGCACTTTTAGCTATAAATCGTAATTTTTCAATGGTCATCTCCATGCTCTCTGCAATCTCTTCTTCACTTGGTTTTCTTCCAAATTCTTGACTTAATACTTTTGTAGTCTTTTTTATTCTTGAAATAGTCTCATAAAGATGTACTGGTAACCTAATTGTTCTACTTTGATCAGCAATAGCTCTTGTGATAGCTTGTCTTATCCACCAAGTGGCATAGGTAGAAAATTTATAACCTTTTTCATGATCGAATTTCTCTGCTGCTCTTATTAATCCTAGGCTACCTTCTTGAATTAGGTCCTGAAATGAAAGACCTCTATTCATATATTTCTTTGCAATAGACACTACCAATCTTAAGTTGGACTGAACCATTTTTTCTTTCGCACGTCGCCCTAGAAGTAATCTTCTTCTGAATTTCGAAAGAGGCATATCAATAAGTTCTGCCCATTCTCTTACTGATGGGAAGTACCCTTTTTCTGATTCAAATTGCGTCGCTAATTCTTCTAGCTGTAATAGATCGGCAATTTTTCTTGCAAGTTCTATTTCTTCATCAGGACGAAGTAATCTGATCCTACCAATCTCTTGAAGATAAACCCTGATTGAATCTTCTGTATAAATCCCTTTAGGCCCTAACTTGACATTTGATAGATTCTTAGCATCTTCTTCAGAGAGATTAAATTCGTTATTTTCCTCATTCTTTTCACTATTAATATTTTGTTGATTTGCATTTGCTTCAGAATTATTTTTTAGTGCTGGGTTTGTGTCGAGATTTTTATTAATTTTTTTCTTAGTTCTCTGTTTTGAATTTTTAGATTCAGTAGCAAGTGGACACATAATAAACTCCTTCTCTAGGGTGAATGTAACTAAATAAAAATTTAATTAAGGCAATTCAGCACAATTAGTAGCAAAAATTCTTTTTGGTAAATAGTGATTTTGTTTACTAAGGGTGTAATGATAAAGTGCTTGAAAAATGTTGAAAAATTTAATTAGTGTTATAAATTACCTAGAGCAAAAAGTTTAGGACTTTCTCAGACTGGCAGTTAATTGAGAGATTTTCTCAAAAATAGGCTTCAGGTCTTTCCTGAGAACTTAATGCTTACAATGTGCAAAAACACTTTGTGGAATGTTCAACAATCCAATACTAAGAAAAAGTTTTGAAGCTCGCAACTAATAATAAAGATGAAAATGTGGAGAAATTAGGGGTTCTTCTTGATTTAGGTAGATATAGCAATAGTTTTGATTATATAGATGGAAAAAATTTAGGAGTAGATATTGGTGATATTGTCTTAGTGAGATTAAGAGGTAGGTTGTCTAACGGGTTGGTAATTACTAAAAGTCTTTTGCAATTTAAGTGTAATAGAGAGGAAGATTTAAACAACTTTCAATATTTAAATATTGAGAAAATCATACGCAAGCGTTTTATTAATGTTCAGTTTGCGAAATGGATTGATGACCTTGCTCATAGATACAGAGTAAGTGTTTTTAAAATGTTTAAAACAGCCTTACCGCCAGGATTGATTGGTCGAAATAAGAACATATCTAAAAGTGTTGGTGAACAAAACTGGTTAATTTGTTTAGAAGTTTTTTCGGATTTAAAAAAGAAATTAACTACAAAACAGGATTTATTGCTTACTAAAATCAAAGAGAGGAGGGGTGCATGGCAAGTTGACTTAATAAAAGAGGGGTTTACTTATTCTCAAATAGATGTACTTGTCAAAAATAAGTTTGTTTCGAAAGTAAAGAGAAAGAGAGACTTTAAAAATATTTCAGAGTTATTTCAGGGAGATTATTCTCAAATACAAAAACCAAAACTGACTGGTGAACAGCAAAAAACATTTACTGAATTATCACTTATGAATCCCGGAGAAATAGTATTGCTTTGGGGTGAAACAGGTTCTGGTAAAACTGAAATTTACTTAAGAATGGTGAGTAATGAAATCAGACAGACAAAAAGTTGTATGATTTTGGCTCCTGAAATCGGATTAATTCCTCAATTGATTGACAGATTCCGCCAAAGATTTCAAGAAAATGTTTTTGAATATCATAGTAATTGTTCTACGAAATATAGAGAATTTATTTGGGAAAAAGTCTCCCAATCAGATAAGCCAATTATCATTGTGGGCACGAGATCTGCAATCTTTCTCCCTGTGAAAAATCTTGGATTGATAATTTTGGATGAAGAACATGATAACTCTTATAAACAAGAGACTCCAATGCCATGTTATGACGCTCGTGAGGTTGCAATTGATAGAGCATTAAGAAATAAAGTTAAATTAATTTTTGGTAGTGCCACACCATCAATGAATCTTTGGAAAAAGATCTATTTTGAAAAGAAATTTAAAATGATAAGAATGCGAGAAAGGATATCACCTACAAAAGTTCCAGATATTAAGGTTGTTGATATGAGAAAGGAGTTCAGAAATGGTAATAAAAAGATTCTTAGTAATAGTTTATTAGCATCACTATCACAATTAAGAACAAAAAAAGAACAAGCAATAATCCTAATTCCCAGGAGAGGATATAACGGATTTTTGAGTTGCAGAAGTTGTGGTTATGTAGTGAATTGCCCAAATTGCGACTCCGCTTTGTCAGTTCACATTGGTTCCAAAGGAGCAAGATGGTTAAGTTGTCATTGGTGTAATTTAAAAAAACAGTACATAAAAATATGCCCGGATTGTCATTCAAATGCTTTTAAACCTTTTGGTATAGGCACCCAGAAAGTTATGGAGTTTCTCAATAATGAATTACCCCAATTAAGGACTTTGAGATTTGATAGAGATACAACTTCAGGGAAAGATGGTCATAGAAAAATTCTTACGGAATTCTCCAAAGGGAATGCAGATGTACTTGTCGGCACTCAAATGTTAGCAAAAGGTATTGACATCCCAAATGTAACTCTTTCAGTAGTTTTAGCGGCAGATGGATTATTAAACCGGCCAGATTTGTCAGCAGAAGAAAAAGCATTACAATTATTTCTTCAATTGGCAGGAAGGTCTGGGAGGGCTGACAAAACAGGTCTAGTTATTGTTCAGACTTATCAACCTAATCATCCAATTTTTGAGTATCTTAAAAATAGAAACTATGAGCATTTCTTAATTGCTAATGCAAATATTAGAAAAGAATCTAGTCTGTTTCCCTTTTCTAAGGTTTGTTTAATTAAGATATTGGGAGAGAGTTATGATCAAACAGAAGATGCTGCTAAGAATATTTCAAGTTATCTAAAGCCATGCGCTGAAAGAAATAATTGGAAAATAGTTGGACCTGCGCCAAGTCTTATGTCACGAGTAAGTAATAGATACAGATGGCAAATATTGATGTATGGACCAGATAATTCTCAAATACCTAGTTTGATAGGAACGAACCTTTATAGGATTGTGTCTAGAAAAGTTACTTTAATAATTGATATTAATCCAATTGAGATTTAATTTTTTAAGATGGTAATTTGGGTAGACTAGATCCTAGTTCATATCTTTTAATGCGTATTAAATAAGCTATTAGAAAAATTAAAAAAGCAATAAGTGTACTAATTAAAGTCTTGTTCCAATACCATGAATTGAATATTAAATGATTAATTTCACCAGGCTCCAATTGCCAATTCAGCTTGTTTTCTCTTACTTTGATGCTATTCTCTTTAGTTTGGAGGTTGACTTTTGAGGGGCTTGCAATATTTATTACCAATTCTAAATTTTCCACCCTGTTTAGATTTTGGAGGTTGACAATAATGTCAAAAAAATATCTTTTAGCTATTAAATAGTTTTTTTGATTATAGTTGAACTCTATTTCTTCTAAATCAATTTCAAGGGATTCTGATACTAATTTAAGGAATTGATTTAATGTTTCTTTAGTTTCATTAATGTTAATACTTTTATTCTTTAAGACAAAATTGTTTGTTCCTTCATTCATAACACTATCCTTCAAGGTTTCCTTGATTTCAGTCTCTAAATTCAATTGCCAAGGCAATTTAGTATCAAACTTACTTTCTAATAAATAAGAAACATTAACTTCTTCAATATTCCTGAGATCTAAATTACTCTCTATCTTTACACAGCCACTAAGAAGTAGAGTCATTAATACTAAAAAAACTGAAACAAAAAAAGTAAATCCTTTCTGAAATGACTTAGTTCTTCCAGTTGGGATTTGAGTAGTGTTGATAAACTTTTCTTTTTTTATAGAGTTTGAAGTATTACTAATTGATTTAATACGATTTTTCCCATATAAAGATTTTGTGTCGAGCTTTATATTCCAACTTTCAGGTGTCTTGAGGATTGGAGAACTTATGATTTCAAGCAGTGACTTGCCATTATCTCTGATATGAGAATAATTTGACTTCATAAGTTGCTTACAGAAGGAGATAGCTTCCTCAGTATTGTTAATTCCACTTGAAGCTGTAATTAATAAGAATCTTATATTTACCCCTTCGGATGTAGATACTGGAAAAATGTTGATCAGAGGCTTTAGCTTTTTAATACAGTATCTATAATCACCCTTATTTACTGCAAGTTCAGCTTCTTTAATGATTTGGGTATAATCATTCATTATCTAGGCAGTTATCATCGTGCCAATCCCTGAATTTGTGAAAATCTCCAGAAGCAAAGCATGTTCTACCCTGCCATCAATAATGTGTGCAGCTTTTACCCCTTGTGCTAAAGCTCTTATACAGCATTCTGTTTTAGGTTTCATTCCATCTGATACTATATTTTGATTTATTGAATCTCTGGCTTGCTTAAGGTTGATTTTTTTCATTAAGCTTTCCTTATTATTAATATCCTGGAGTATTCCAGGAGTATCAGTGAGGAGAATTAACTTTTCTGCATTAATTGCAGCCGCAATTTCACCAGCAACAAAATCAGCATTAATATTGTGCGAAATACCTTCAATAGTCGCCCCTATGCTTGAAATAACAGGAATATGTCCCTGGTCAATTATTGGAATCAATATGTCTGAATTTATTTTGGTGATATCTCCAACAAAACCATGACTACCATCACCTAATTGTCTTGAAAGGATAAGATTACCATCTAGCCCTGATATTCCCACAGCTGATGCCCCGGTTTTGTTGATGCCTCTAACAATTTGTTTGTTAACCTTCCCCATTAGTACCATTTCGACGATTTCCATCGTTTCCTGATCCGTTACTCGTAGGCCATTTCTGAATTTTGGGATTATATTTAATTTTTCGAGCCAATTATTTATTTCAGGTCCCCCGCCATGAACAATTATTGGCCTTACTCCTACACTACCTAATAGAGCGATATCAACAAAAAGTGCGGTTTTTAATTTTTCTTTTTCCATTATTGAGCCGCCATACTTTATTACAATCCTTTTGCCTGAAAATTTCTGTATGTATGGTAGAGCCTCACTTAGTATGGATACTCTTTGTGAATCATTCATTTTTTGAGAAAAATTATATTAAATTTCTGTAGATATGTTTATACACATACTATTAGTAAAAGAGAAACAAATCGAACTCTTTCTTATTATCGTTAATAATAAATTCTGATTCAAGTCCCTTTGCAAAAAATCTATTTAACCTTTCTTGCTTTTCCAACCATTGATCAAAAGGTACATCATTTAGTATGAAATGCATTCTAAGTCCTTGCTTCTCTTCTCTGGATATCTCTTCAAGTTCAACAAGTTGGGGAGGATTATCCTCATTCCACAATTTTAGTGCCTCCAAAGAAGATTCCAGATGAGCTTTTTGCCCATACCTCCATCTGGTTACGTCGGCAACAAGATTTGTGATTTCTTTAGGTCTTTTGTACTCATCGCGTTTAAATTTTTCTTTATTAATTAATAAAACCGGACCAATTTCAGCAGTTTTTAATCCAAGTCCTATCAATAAAATAGGGACTCCATAGAAGAAAGTCGGGACACTTAAATTAACTGAATCAGTAAAATAAGCCGTCATTCCTATAAAGGCTAATGCTCCTCCTGTTATTGTTATTAAATTACCTGGAGAAAAAAAATTCTTCATAATTCTGTTTTTATTTTCAAATCATGCAAGATTTAAGTGATCCAAGTCAAGAAGATTTAATTTCTAAGTTAGATAGGGATAGAGAATGGTTACTCAGAAATCTTGATCAAGGGAAATGGCCCGAGATGAGAATTGAACTTGCAGAACTTGAAAGAGAGCTAAGTAAATTAATTCTACGTGTTAGAGAATGTAATAGTGAGAAATAGTTTAGAAAGGGATTTCATCTACCTCTGGTACTAAAGGGGAACTATCCCAATTAGATTTAGAAATATCAGGTTTTACATCTTCGCGTTTGTGGTTATCTTTCTCTTCGTTGCTTGTAGTCTTTGTCTCAAGGGAATAATTTGAATTGTGTTCCATAGAAGTAATATGATGAATTTTAGAAGCTGTTAGTTCTGCTTGCTTTTCTTTTGTCCCATCTTGTCGAGTGACTGAATTCATTTTAAGTCTCCCTTCTAGAACAATCTTATTCCCTTCTTTGAGCTGATCCATCATTTCTTGAGCAATGGACCCCCAACCCAAGACTTTAAGATCACTGTCAGGGTCATCGGATCTCAATCCTTTAAAAGATACGATCATTTCAGCGATTGGAGTTTGATTCTCTTTTGTATAGCGCATTTGAGGATTAC
>CAJWWR010000013.1 GCA_913048245.1 uncultured Prochlorococcus sp.
TGGATGGATGTCCTCCTAAATTAGAAATCGATATTGATTTAATTCAGAGAGATTTAAATAGAAGAAGACCTGGCCAGAGTTATATAACTACTCCAAGAAATGAAGAAGATAAGATAGAGATATTAAGTGGTTTGCAAGGCAATAGAACACTAGGTACTCCAATAGCTATGTTAGTTAGGAATCTAGATCAGAAACCTATTGATTATAGTAATTTGGAAAAAGTCTTCAGACCTTCCCATGCTGATGGGACATATCATTTGAAATATGGAATTCAAGCAAATTCTGGAGGTGGAAGAGCTTCTGCAAGAGAGACTATAGGCCGAGTAGCTGCGGGATCAATTGCTAAACAGTTATTACAAAAAATGTTTAATACAGAAATCTTGTCTTGGGTAAAAAGAATTCATAATATTGATTCGTCGGTAAATTCTTCAGAAATTACTTTAGAAAATATTGATTCAAATATTGTACGTTGTCCTGATCAAAAAATAGCAGAAAAGATGATAAAGAGAATAAAGGAATTACAACAAAATGGTGATTCTTGTGGTGGAGTTATTGAATGCTATGTTAGAAATGTTCCAAGCGGACTAGGGATGCCAGTCTTTGATAAGCTTGAAGCAGATTTAGCAAAAGCAATGATGTCTCTTCCAGCTACTAAGGGATTTGAGATAGGCTCTGGCTTTGCTGGAACATATTTAACTGGAAGCGAACATAATGATCCATATATTAAATCTGATGATAAGAGTAAATTAAAAACCTTATCTAATAATTCAGGAGGTATCCAAGGAGGTATAAGTAATGGCGAATCGATTCAGATGAGGATTGCTTTTAAGCCAACAGCCACAATAGGTAAAGAGCAAAAAACTGTTCGATCAGACGGTGAAGAAGTATTGATGAAAGCCAAGGGTAGGCATGATCCTTGTGTTTTACCTAGAGCTGTTCCAATGGTTGACTCTATGGTTGCTTTAGTTTTGGTAGACCATTTGCTCCGGAATCATGCTCAATGCCATCTTTTCTCGTAATTATTGGTTTTTATCAGAATTAGATAATAACCATTTAAAAATTTTCTGATCGAAAAATCCTTTACTGTATCCCTTCTCTCCAATAACAATACCTTTATAACCTTGTTTTTGATATTTACTCAAGTCTGAAATACTAATTCCACCAGCACCAATAAATGAGGTTTTTCTGAATTGATTAATATGTAAAAAAATATCTTTGGTGATAACAGGATAAATTTTTATTATTTTGCAATTATATAATTTAGCTTCAATTAATTGATCAAGTTTATTTAAACCAGGAATTAACAAATAATTTTTTTTTCTTGAATAAATATAGAGATCTTTGTCCCAGTATTTCATCATAGAAAAGTTAAGGCCAATTTTCAAAGAATCATCAATTGCTTTCTTATTTTTAATGGAGGCAGATCCTAAATTAAGATTAGGAAATTTCGATTTTAATCCATACATTAAATCCAACCAACTTTCATTGTCTATGTATGGTATTTCTAGGTTTAATAACCCCTTATTGATTACTTTATATATATTCTCTTCAAACATTTTTCTAACACTATTATCTAAAAAAACATCATTATGAGGTTTTACCAATAAAATAACTGATTGGCGATTAATGGCATATTCAAATTCTTTAATTTTTTCTAAAAAAGTATTATCAATTTTAGATGTAATTTGCAACTTTTACCTCTGAACTATTGATGAGATCCTGGATATCCTCCGAATCTATAGTTTCTCTTTCGATTAACATTTCAGCCATGGAATCAAGCACTTTTCTATTATCAGTTAAAACCTTTGTAGCTCTTTTATAAGCCGCATCAATAAGTTCAGAAACTTCTGAGTCTATTGTTGCTGCTGTATCTTCAGAGAAATCTCTTTCTGATGCAATATCCCTTCCTAGGAACATGCCACCTTGGGAACGGCCTAGAGCTACAGGGCCAATTTTTTCACTCATTCCAAACTTAGTTATCATTTGTCTAGCTACATTAGCTACTTGTTGAAGGTCATTAGATGCACCAGTTGTAACTTCTTCTTCACCATAAACTATTTCTTCTGCAACTCTACCCCCTAATGCAACAGCCATTTGATTCTGTAAATATGATCTAGAATATAATCCAGATTCCATTCTTTCTTCACTAGGAGTAAAAAAAGTCAATCCACCAGCTTGACCTCTTGGTATTATCGAAACTTTCGCAACAGGGTCATAATCAGGCATAAGGGCTCCTACTAATGCATGTCCTGCTTCATGATAGGCTACCAATTCTTTTCTTTTGTCACTCATCACCCTATCCTTCTTTTCAGGTCCAGCCATTACTCTTTCAATAGCATCTCCAACTTCATCGTTGCTAACTTTATCTAATTCCCTTCTAGCGGCTAATATGGCTGCTTCATTAAGAAGATTGGCTAAATCTGCTCCTGTGAATCCAGGAGTCCTTCTTGCAACTTTATCTAAATCAACATCTTTAGAGAGTGTTTTTCCTTTTGCATGTACGTTGAGAATTTGCAATCTACCTGCATAATCTGGCCTGTCTACTGTAACTTGTCTATCAAATCTTCCTGGCCTCATTAGCGCAGAATCTAATACATCTGGTCTATTGGTTGCGGCAACAATTATTATTCCAGAATTACCTTCAAAACCATCCATTTCAGTAAGGAGTTGGTTCAAAGTCTGTTCTCTTTCATCATTACCGCCACCTAAACCGGCACCTCTTTGTCTGCCAACAGCATCAATTTCATCAATGAAAACAATGCAAGGAGCATTTTTCTTGGCTTGTTCAAAAAGATCTCTTACTCTACTTGCACCAACACCTACAAACATCTCAACGAACTCAGAACCAGATATTGAGAAAAAAGGAACACCTGCTTCACCTGCTACAGCTTTTGCTAAAAGAGTTTTTCCTGTTCCTGGGGGCCCTACCAAAAGTACCCCTTTTGGGATCTTAGCTCCTACGGCTGTAAAGCGATCAGGGCTTTTTAAGAAATCTACTACTTCAGTTAACTCAAGTTTTGCACCCTCAACACCAGCAACGTCTGTAAAAGTCACATTAGTTGAAGGCTCCATCTGAAGTCTAGCCTTGCTTTTTCCAAAATTCATAGCAGGATTTCCACCACCGCCAGATCCGCTTTGAGCTCTTCTAAATAAGAAGAATAAACCACCAATTAAAAGAACAGGAAAAATTAAGCTACCTAAAGCTTGTTGCCAAGGATTTGATATTCTTGTGGGTTGTACGGCTATATCAACATCATTTTCTGTGAGTATGTTTAGTAAATCTTTATCAGGAGGAAGATTTACTATTGATCTGCTACCATCTGTTTCAACTACTTGAGCAGTACCATTATCAGGTGATATTAAAACCCTACTAATTTCTTTCTCTTGTACGGCTTCAATAAAATCACTATATCTTAAAGTTCTGCTTGTATTTTCATTATTTGGTTTGTCAAATATTGAAGTTCCTATAAAAATGACAGTAATAACTGCAAGAACGTAAAGTCCTATGTTTCTCCAGCGTTTGTTCACGGTAAAAATTTTTTTCTATGTTTATATATTACTAAGAATAAAACATTATTAAGACTCTCTTAGAACATCTACTACACTTTTGAATGCGAACCATTCTGGAATAGGCTCATTATTTCTTAATCTTTTTCTGAATTCGGTGCCGCTTAATTTCATGATTTCGTATTGTTTTTCTTTTGCTTCTTCTGCTGTTATGTATCCTCTCTCTTTTGTATATACAAGGTTTTTTGAGGGTACTATTTTCATATTTAGTTCTTCAGAGCATTTCTTAGCAAAATTCTGTGCATCATAAGGACCATAAAAATCTTCTCCAGAAGATGATGATTTACAACCTGCCATATCTCTACCAATAATAAAATGAGTACAGCCGTAATTTCTTCTGATTATCATATGCTGAAGAGCCTCTCTTGGCCCAGCCATATGCATCGAGTAAGGCAGAAATGCCCATTTGATTTCTTGATTAGTAATTTCTTCTGAAAGTTTTTTATATGTTAGGTAGCGAATCTTTCCAGGAATATCATCTTGTTGTGTTGGTCCACAGGTTGGATGTACTAAAACGACTGAGTCTTTTGATACATTTTCAGATTTTAAAGCGTTGGTAAATAATTCATAGTGAGCTCTGTGAATAGGGTTTCTACATTGAAAAGCAACAACGTCAAAATTTGGAGGTAAGTTTTCCCTGACTTCTTCTGGTGTTTGACAAGGGAACTCTCTTTCTGGCAATTCAAATCCAAATAACTTTCCACCTAGGTAAAATCTACCTCTTTCATGAAAAATCATTTTCACCGCTGGATGGTCTAACGAGTCGGTTCCATAGCAAGATTTAGCTTCTGCAGATTTATCTGGCTCCCATTTTGACTCAACATCTAGTAAGGCTAACTCCTGATCTTTATATATAAGTAAAATTTTGTCGCCAATTTTGATGTTTGAATTATTTGTATCTAAAACAATAGGTAATCCAAATAGATATCCTTTTGAGTCTCTATTCTTTTCAACTACAGAATAATAGTCTTTCTCATTCATAAAACCCTCTAAAGGGGAAAAACCTCCCACCATTAAAAGCTCTATATCGCAAGCATTTCTCTCGCTACATAAATGTTTATGACTAGCAAGAGTTTTTAGATATTCTTTCTTGGATTGATCTTTAACCTGAAGATTTTTCAGTTCACCACCATATGGTTCAATTATTCCTCTTTTGTCGCGGATAAATTGATCTTGTAGATTCATTTGTTTTTAATTTATTTTATTTAATAAAAAAAAGAGGGGTAAACCCTCTTTTTTTATGTTTTTATGATTTAAGCTTTTCTACCGTATAATTCACCGATTATTTTTACATCTAGAGGATCTTTTGATCCCATATCAGTATCGGATGGTTGAATTGCTTCAAAAGTGCCTGCAAACTCGTCGGTATCACTGTCAACATTAGTTATGGATAATGTAATGGTACCTGCACCATTTACATCTTGCTTGATATTTTCTCTAGATAGTTCTTCATCATCTCCTCCTAAAGCTACTAGACCTTGAGCATAATCAACGCCAGTAAAAGCTGCTCTAGCTTTGGGATCTAAAAAATCTCCAGTTCTATAATTTGGTGTAAATGTTGAGCCACTTATTTCCATACCAGGTTCAATTGATGAAGGTAAATTAGCAGTAAGATCTTTTGCCGAAAATGCAAAAGGAACTTCTAATCCCCCTGGTGTTAAAACTGTAATTAGTTGGAAATCAATTCCACCTTTCTCAACAAACGTGCCAGAATCAACATCTCCATAAACTTCTGTCACAGTAGTATTGTTTCTAGGACTGATAATTTTCGTTGCTACAAATTCTGCTTTTTGTCGTTTAGTTCCTGGAACTTTAACGTAAACTTCAGTTGGATGCATACATATCCCTTTTAAAGAATCACCATTACTTAAAGAGATGGTACCTGTTAGAGAATTATCTAATGAAGGACAATCATTAGCTTTACCCGTATTTACTACGTCTGTAAATTGAGCATTGCCTCTCTCTGAAAAAGCAAATGTTTGCCCTGGCACAATTGCAAGTGTTAGACAAAATGTGATAAATAGGGCCAAAAAAGAACGAATTCTCATAATTAAAATTTCAATAAAGTTCTGAGTCTTCCGGTAAAAATTACCTTTATGTTTCAGTAAGGATATTACAAGGGAAAGAAGCATAAAAGTTATTCATTTTTAGCCTCGAAATAACCCGTAGCTTTTATTTGGATTAAAAACTGGATCTATATTAAGCTAAAAATAAGCTATCCCAGTGATTTTCATAAGTAAAATTACAAAAAAATACAAATGTTAAAATTTTTCTTTATTTATCAAATGAAATAATTTGACTGATTAATTGATTTGCCAGATGTAATTTTGAAGTTTTTTCTATATATTTTTCAATCCCACTTTCTGAAAAGAGCCACCCTCCATTGTCAGCATGGATTCCAAAACCTTGCCCATCGATATCGATTGGGTTTGCAAAAATAAAATTACAACCTTTAATATTGAATTTTTTTTTAATTGTTAATCTTAAATCTTCATGATTTCCTGTGTAGGCACAAAAGCCTACAAAAATCTGATTATCCTTTTTCATCTTATTAATATCAGAGAGAATATCAGGCACTAGTTCCATATGATTAGCGAAATAATTTTTGAGTTTATCTTTAGAAAGTTTTGAGGATGTTTGTTTCGTTAAGCTTATGTCTGTTACGGCAGCATTCATAAGTAAATAATCATAATTGGAAATTTCTTGCTTTAAGGTCTTACTCAGCTCAGCACCATTAAAAATTTTATATTTTTCGAGACCCTCAGTGAGATTATTACTTATCTCCAAATTACCATGTATATATTTCACTTGTGCCCCTCGAAATCTTGCTACTTGGGCTAGAAGTAAACTCATCATTCCAGAGCTTTTATTAGTAATTCTTCTTGCAGGATCTATTTCTTCAACAGTTGCTCCTCCAGTTATTAAAAACTTTTTGTTTGAAAGATCATTGAATTTGTAATTGCCATCTAAGGACGTTATAAATTTCAAAGCCAAAAGTATTAAATCATTTGAAGGTAATTTACCAATACCAAATTGATCACATGCTAAAAGTCCCGAACTTGGATTAAGCGTTAGTACATTATCCAAAGTTTTTAAATTCTCATAATTTCTTCTGACAAATTTGTTTTCCCACATATTTGTATTCATTGCAGGCGCAACAATTACGGGCTTGTTACTTGATGCTGTAAGAATACTTGGTACAAGCCCCTCTGCATTGCCATATACCCATTTAGATAAAGTTGTTGCTGTTAAAGGGGCCATAATTATTACATCTGCCCACTTGGATAAATTGATATGTAACGGATTAGATTGATCATGATCCCATTGATCATTGTCAATAAAACAATTATTTCTGCTTAAAATCGATATTGAAATTGGTTGGATTAATTTTTCTGCATTTTTGGTTAGAACACATTTGACTTCATAATTTTCCTTAACAAGTTGACTTATTAATAAAGGAATTCTTACTGCAGCAATACTTCCGCTCACAAGTAGAAGGATATTAATCTTTTTATTAGTCTTCATCAAATTGTTCCTGATCTAAAAGATGTATATAGTCACAAGTTAATTCTGGTCTATTGATTGCAAGAGCTCTTAATAAATGCCAATCTTTTAAAGCATCAAATGGGGAGGAGTAATTATCTTCTTCAAGTCTTTTTGCAAGCTTTGAAGTCATTTCATCATTAAATGAACTTACAAGTTCTTCACTTATCTTAATTTGAGGTAAATTAATCAAATGACTACTTTATATTTGTAAAAATATAATAACTTAAATTAGGACACTATTATTTCTATTGAGCAATATGCACTTAACAAAATATTCAATTTTTATTAAAATTTATGTCTTTTAAAATTATTTATTTAGTATATGTCTAAATTATTGTGAACATAATGTCTCAAACAAAACGTGATCAAGTCGTTAGTCACCTCCGTTATCTAAGGCTAGAATTAAGAGAAATGCATCAAGGTATTCAACAAGATGGTCTGTATCCCGAGCCAGGAGAGGTAAGGGGAGTTCTTGCTCAGATGGAAGCTCTTTTAGACTTGCTTGAAGGTGGATCGAAGCTAAAGTCTTCAGCTGATTTGGTTTAAAAAATGAATGGTTATTAGACCTCAGAAAACAAAGTTTCAAATTAAGGTAATAGAAAACCTAGATGCTTTAACTATATGGGCAATTAATCCGTGGCGTAAATATTCTTTCACCTTAGTTCTCTTTTTAATTGGTTATTTTTTTGGAAGCTCAATAGGTCTAATCAGTGATGTTTTAGCATTGATGGATCCTATTGCAGCATTAATCTCATTAATATTTATAGAATGCTTAATTAGTCTGAGAAGAATATTAAGTTCAGATAAAACAAAAAGAATATATGTATTATTTACAGACTTTTTAAGGTATGGCCTATACTATGGCTTTTTTACAGAGGCTATTAAATTACTTTAGGGTACTTTGTGATTTGCTTAAAAGATAAAGAAGTGCCATCCGAACTGATACACCATTAGACACTTGTTCTTCTATGAGACAATTTTTATAATCATCAACTATCTTGCTACTAATTTCAATACCCCTATTAATTGGGCCTGGGTGAAGAATGGGGATATCGCGTTTATTTCTTTTTAATTTTTCTAGTGTTAAACAAAACTCTTTGCTGTATGAATTAACACTTCTAAGCATATTTTTGCTCATCCTCTCTTTTTGTAATCTTAATACAATTATTCCATCAGCATTTTCTATGGCATTTTCTAAAGAGCGAGTAACTTTGATA
Source organism: uncultured Prochlorococcus sp. (assembly GCA_913048245.1). Lineage (GTDB taxonomy): Bacteria > Cyanobacteriota > Cyanobacteriia > PCC-6307 > Cyanobiaceae > Prochlorococcus_A. The sequence continues at coordinate 8,331 of CAJWWR010000013.1, forward strand.
GTCCCTCTACTTTTTACAGGATCTTTTTGCTGTGGGGGTGATGGACAATTAACAAAATTTTCTAATTCATCAGGTACTAAGGTTGAGGGTCCGCATAAAACTATGTTTACTCCGAAGGCTGTTAAAGCCCAAATATCGGATCTTGCAACTCTTGAATGTAGTACATCTCCTATTATGAGAATTTTCTTCCCCTTTAAAATAAATGGGTCTATAATTGAGTTTGAGAAAAATTTGGTTAGCGTATACAAATCTAGAAGTCCTTGACTGGGATGGCTTTGAAGTCCATCTCCTGCATTTAATACTGAAGTCTTGGAGTTTTTTAAATCAAGTTTTTTTGAAATCTCAAAAGGGACATTACTTGATGAATGTCGAACAACTAATATATCAGATCCCATCGCAGAATAAGTTAATGCAGTATCCATAAAAGTTTCTCCCTTTTTCAAAGAGCTAGAAGATGGCGAGAAGCTCTGTACATATGCAGATAATCTTTTAGCTGCTAATTCAAAACTATTTCTTGTCCTAGTACTTGCCTCAAAGAAGATAGTAGTAACTAGAAATCCCTCTAGTGCACAAACTTTGTTTTCGCCTGAATATTTTGCGGTATTAAATCTGTCAGCCAACTTGAGAACCATTTGAAAATCTTCTTGCGAAAAACAAGATAGATTAAGGATGTGCTTGTGAGGCCAATTATCCATTGATCATTTTTGAGTATATTTTGAAAAGAGACAGCTTTTTTTGGGGGTTTTGTCTCCTTTTTCTCTTTTACTGATGGATCTGCTATTTCTTAAGTACCATCTCCACTTTAAGTCTTGAGCTTTATTAATGCCGATTCTAAAGGTATTTACCAAATCAGAATTATTAAAATTTAGTCCACAATCATACATTTTTAAGTAATTATTATTTGCAATTTCAAGTGAATTAAATTCAAGCCCTATTTGAAAAATTCTTGTTACTAGTCCTGGTCCTGAAGCACATCGCTCATTGTTATTTTCAATTTCTACAGATCTTATCAAAACACCACTGGCAAAAGAATTTTTACTTGTGACTATATTCAAGCAATGATGAATCCCATATGATTTGTATATGTATAAACTGCCAGGCTCGCCAAAAAGAGGGCTATTTCTTTTGGTTTTGATTAGATGTCCGTGACAAGATGCTTCTTCTTGAGAATAAGCTTCTGTTTCAACGATAATGCCTTTAATAGAATATTTATTGTCGAATTGCCTGATCAATTTACAGCCTATTAGATCTGGAGCAACAAGAGTTGAATGGCGTTCAAAGAATTTCTTTTTTAGAATTTTATTAGTAATTTTGATTAATAAGCTAACCTTATTTTTAGCGTGAATTAAATTCACGTCTAGTTATTTATAAATATTAGGTTACATAAAAGGTAAGACTATTTTTTTGTGTAAATTGAAATGCACTTTGCAAATATTAGTTGAAATAACTTATTATGATTTTAAACAAAAATATTATATGAGTTCAATGATAAAGATTTCCAAAGAACAAGTAAAAAAAGTTGCTGAATTAGCAAAAATAGATCTCAATGATCAAGAAACTGAATATCATTCAATCCAATTAGAAAAAATTCTGGATTATATCAATCAGTTAGAAAAAATAAATACTGATAATGTTCCTTGCACAACCCGAGCCATTGAAGTTGTAAACATAATGAGAAAAGATAATAAAGTTAAATGTAAAGAAAGAGACGATATATTAAATTTAGCTCCATCAAGAGAGGACGATTTTTTTAAGGTACCAAAAATTTTAAAAGATTAGTTACTTGCTACTTCCAATATATGTTTGATTTATCAATTTCAATAATAATTTTTTAAATTTTCTTCCTGGATAGAAATTTATCATTTTTCTTAATTTACCTTTCTTTTTCTTATGGCTTCTAACTCCAATAAATAGATCGTAGAGGAAGTTAAGAGTATCATGCTTTGTTTCGAAAATCCCTATTCGTTGGGGAGAACCCTTTTGATCTAATAAAGGTTTTGTTTTTTCATATGCAATCTTATATTCAAACCATGGTATTGAAGGCCATAAATGATGTATTAGATGATAATTTTGTCCCATAATTAATATGTTCATAAACTTACTAGGATATACTCTTGAGTTAATCCATTTATTTCTAGAGCGAAATGGTCTATGAGGTAAATAATCAAAAAATATGCCTAAGGTTACTCCAACCATTAGCGCAGGGCCAAACCACAAATTGTAGATTAAATTCATAAAGTCGAACTTTATTCCAGCAAGGATAATTGTTATAAAAATAGATCTTTCTATTCCCCATTGCAGTAGCTCATATTTTTTCCATAATTTTCTCTGAAAGAAAAAGATTTCATGATAAAAAAATCGTGGTGCAATTAGCCATATTGGGCCAAATGTACTAACAATATGGTCTGGATCATTTTTGGGGTCATTTACATGCATATGATGCTGAAGATGAACTCTAGTGAAAACTGGAAAGCTAAATCCTAAAAGTATCGCAGATCCATGACCCATTAATTGATTTATCCAAGGAACTGGGTGAGCAGATTTGTGGCAGGCATCATGTATTACAGTACCTTCTATATGCAGAGCTAGAAAAGAAGTACCCACTAGTAAAGGCAGTGGCCAATCTCCTTTATACCATTCCCATATACTTATAAAAGCTAGAACATAACCGCTTATAAATAATCCTAATGTTGGATTCCAAAAACTCGGGGGATCAACATAACTTTTAATCTCTTTTTGCCATTTATAATGAGAAAGAGATGATTCATTTATTTTTTTATTTTCGCGACTTAAGTTAGTAATTGCTTCAATTAATCTAAATTCAATATAACAAAAAAATCACTTCACCTGAATGAATAGATTATGAATATAATATTCACTTTAAGAACAGAGATCGAGTTTAATTGCAAAAAAGTAAACTCATTTACTTAATGTATCAAAATTAGACTCTTAATTAATAATTTTTTAAAAAATAAGCTTTGCTCAATTAAAATTTGTTTTGTTGCGGTCGTGGCGGAATTGGTAGACGCGCGAGTTTTAGGTACTCGTATCTTCGGGTGTGGGAGTTCAAGTCTCCCCGACCGCATTCACAAACTAAATTAGAATTTATTTTAGGATCATATTTTTTTTGATTGTATAATATGAATAATAAATTTTTTAAAGATTGTTTTGATAACTTCAATAGGAATTTTATACATCATTTTAGCTTTCATCTTTTTATGCATACCAATCATATTTATTGAACTTGGTAGACCTAGAGATTTAATAAAAGGTGGAATTTGCATTTTTCTTGGGGTTTTTATCCTAATTCAAGAGAATTTATTACGATATTATGATTTAGTCATTTTAAGTACCTTAACTCTTTTGAGCTTATTTTTTGTATTTGAAATTTTTGCGATTAGGTGGAATCAACTTGGCGATAAAGAAAAAAATAAATTTATAAATTTTTAAAAATATCTAAAAATATTATCATTTTTGAATGATAAATTTTATTCTATATTGCTTAAATTGAAAGGGCTTATTGATAACAAGAAAACTGTAAAGAAAAAAACTACACAGAAGAAATGGATTCGGTCAGACGATAAGGAAAAAGTAACTCCTATAGCTAAGGAAAATTTTATTAATTCCAAAGTCACATCAAAAGCAAAAAATCAGACTGAAGAAGATATAATAGATTCTGAAGAAAACTTGGCATGAACCAAAAATTTGAATAAAAAATAGACTCTTAAATATGACCCAAAAAAATCAAAACAAAAATACTCAGGAATTCTCATATAAAGAAACTCTCAACTTACTTAAAACTTCATTTTCTATGAGAGCTAATTCGATTGTAAGGGAGCCTGAAATTCAAGATTTTTGGTATAAAAACGAAATTAGTAATAAATTAGGAACTTCCAATAATGGTGAGATTTTCACATTACATGATGGACCTCCTTATGCGAATGGTGCTCTACATATGGGTCATGCACTAAATAAAATATTAAAAGATATCATAAATAAATACAAAATACTCAGGGGTTACAAAGTTAATTATGTCCCAGGTTGGGATTGTCATGGATTACCTATTGAATTAAAGGTCATACAAAATTTAAAATCAGAAGAGAGGAAGCATCTTGATATAAAAACTTTGAGGGATAGAGCTAAACAATACGCACTTAAACAAATAGATATTCAAAGGGAAGGATTTAAAAGATGGGGTGTTTGGGGTGATTGGGAAAACCCTTATTTAACTCTTAAGAAAGATTACGAGTCTGCTCAAATAGGCGTTTTTGGTCAAATGTTTCTGAATGGGTATATCTACAGAGGATTAAAGCCAGTTCATTGGAGTCCTAGTTCTAGAACAGCTCTTGCAGAAGCAGAACTTGAATATCCTGAGGAACATTTTTCTAAGAGTGTTTATGTCTCTTTAAAAGTACTAAGTCTTTCGGAATTAGCTCAAGTAAAGCTCAATGAATATTTTGATAAAGATTATCAATTAAACCTTACTATCTGGACTACAACTCCATGGACATTGCCTGCAAATGAAGCTGTAGCGGTAAATCCCCAGATTATATATGTTTTGATTTCTGACGATCATGATAATCGATATATAATTGCCAAGGATTTAAAAGATTCAATTTCAGGCAAATGTAATAAGAATTTTCAAATTTTATCTGAAATAAGTGGAAAGGAACTTGAAGGGACGCAATATAAGCATCCAACTAAAAATAAGAAATGTATGGTAGTTCTTGGTGGTGATTATATTACAACTGAATCAGGGACAGGCTTGGTTCATACTGCTCCAGGACATGGTGTTGATGATTTTAATGTTGGAAAGAAATATAATTTACCAATAACTTGCGTTGTTGATGAAAAAGGTTTTATGAATAGTGATGCAGATTCTTTTGAAGGGTTAAATGTATTAAAAAATGCAAATGACAAAATAATTCAATTTTTAGATGAGAAAAATATTTTGATTGTTAAAGAAAACTATAAACATCGTTATCCATACGATTGGAGGACAAAAAAGCCAACTATTTTTAGAGCAACCAAGCAATGGTTTGCTTCAGTAGAGGGCTTTAGGTCATCAGCCATTGCAGCAATTGATAAAGTTCAATGGATGCCAAAAAGTGGTAAAAAAAGGATATCTTCTATGGTTAATGGGAGGGGAGACTGGTGCATATCAAGGCAAAGATCTTGGGGAGTGCCAATACCAGTTTTTTATAAAGAAAATAATGAAGAAGTGCTTATTAATTTTGAAACTATAAAACATATTCAGAATTTATTTAAAGAACATGGTGCTGACATTTGGTGGCTTTGGGATGAGAAGGAATTATTGCCAAAAAAATATCAAAATGAAGCCAATTTATGGAAGAAAGGTTTAGATACTATGGATGTTTGGTTCGACTCCGGTTCTAGTTGGGCTGCGGTTTGTGATCAGAGAGAAGAAATTCAATATCCTGCAGATCTTTATCTTGAAGGATCAGATCAGCACAGAGGATGGTTTCAGTCATCACTTCTTACCTCAGTTGCAGTAAATAATAAACCACCTTATAAAAAAGTTTTAACTCATGGATTTGCTTTGGATGAAAATGGTAGAAAGATGAGTAAGTCAATTGGTAATGTCGTAGACCCGAATGTAATTATTGAAGGTGGATCAAATCAAAAATTAAATCCGGCTTATGGTGCTGATGTTTTGCGACTTTGGGTTAGTTCTGTAGATTATTCTGTTGATGTTCCAATAGGTAATAACATCTTGAAGCAATTGTCAGACGTATATAGAAAGGTAAGAAACACTGCAAGATACCTATTAGGTAATATTCATGATTATGAACCAAATGATTTAACAATAGAGATTAAAGATCTACCTCTTCTAGATCAATGGATGCTCCATAGACTTGTGGAAATTTTAGAGCAAGTAACATTAGCGTATGAGAATTACGAATTCTCAAAGTTTTTTCAATTATTGCAAACTTTCTGTGTAGTTGATCTATCAAATTTTTACTTAGACATAGCCAAAGATCGATTGTATGTAAGTCGAGCAGATGATTTTAGACGAAAATCTTGTCAATTTGTTCTTTCGCAAATTGTTGAAAATCTAGCCATCTTTATTTCTCCTGTTTTGTGTCACATGGCAGAAGATATATGGCAAAACATACCTTATCAGACAAATGAGAAATCAGTTTTTCAAAGAGGTTGGCCAAAATTAAATAATTCTTGGAAAAATTATAATTTAGATAATAATGTTTGTATTTTACGTAAACTCAGAGTTGAGGTGAATAAAGCAATTGAAGGATGTAGAAATCAGCAGAAAATAGGCTCTGCATTAGAAGCAGGAATTAGATTTATTCCTGAAAATGAGGAAGTAAAGAATGCCTTGAAATGGCTGGATGAGCAAGGTAATAAAGAAGTTGATATATTTCGTGATTGGTTGATAGTATCAAAATTTGATATTGTAGAAGACATTTCTAAGGAAGAACTCTTTTCTTTAGAAGGAGAGTTTGGAAAAGTACAGGTTATCAGGGCTAAAGGTTACAAATGTGATCGATGTTGGCATTATCAACAAGATATTTTAAATATGTCCAATAACACGAGACTTTGCAAAAGATGTTCTCAAGTACTTAGTTAATTAATAAATTTTAAACCCACTGATCTTCGTCTAGAAAGAATTCTAATTCTTTAGATTCTTTGAAAATATCGTCATTTGAATTTAGTGGTGCAATAAACAATTGGCAACTTAAAAAGCAGCATTTTTCCTTCAAAACTCTCTCGTCTGGATCAAACTCTATAGGATGTGTGGTGGAACTACTAAAACCTTTAAAAATAATTATTTCTAAATATTCTTTTGTTCCTTTTTTTTCTACATACCCAATAATTTTTAATACACGTTCAGGATATCTTAGACTAATTTCCTCTAGCTTCGAAATTAAGTTAAAATTCATCATAATTCGAAAATGATGAATTCCTACCATTCTTTGGCAGTTGAATTAAAAGCCATTGTAATAAACCTAGTATATAAATTAATAAGGCAAATAAGCCCAAAAATAATGCTATTGGTTCAGTAAAATTTGCACCAAAAAGAAAATTGAAAAGACTTTTAAGAATTAAGAAAAGTTTTTTTGATGGTTCCAGCCATTCAGAACAATTTACTGAATTTATCTTGTATAAACAATCTTGGTTTAATAAACTTCTAGTCACAAAGTTAATTGAGGTAAAAGTTAAAGCCCAACGCCAAATTTTTGTTATGGATGTTAATGGATGCCAGAGTTTATATTCTTTTAATTCATTGTTAATATCTATCCAGAACCAAACTGAAATTGTCATCAAAGTTATTGCTAAATTGGTTATTAAAAGCCCAAAGCTTAGTTTGCCAATTAACAAGATCAAACTTATAAAGAATAATAAGGAAACTTTCCAGTAATTTTTAAGTAATCTTTTTATGACTTTATTTCCTTTTTTGATTGCCCAAATTAATATAGTAAATGGCAAGCCAATAAAGAAAATTGTTGATAGTTGAAAAGAAACCCAAATGGAAAATTGATCTAAAGAATGCAAAACTTTTCTTGATTAATATATTTAGATATTAGACCTCAGTAAAGGATATCTCCAGTTTTTATCATAATTATGAATTTTATTCTTTGATAAACAAAATTTATCTAATCAAGGATATCTTTTTTGGGTTATATTTAGCTAATTGATTTTCTGATTTAAGATTTTGGCGGAATATAGAATAAGAATATGTATTAAATTTCAATTTAAATGTTTTTCTTTTGCATTTTAAATTAATGAGACAACACGTAAATCCTTTAAGTGAACATTATAAAAAATTTGAACCAATTCCACCTATGGAATTATTATTTGGTATGCCTAACCTTCCACTTCATATAGATATTGGTTGTGCTTCTGGAGATTTTTTATTTGAGTTGGCAAATCAAAATACAAGTTGGAATTACTTAGGAATTGAAATTAGAGAGAAATTAGCATTGAATGCTCAGTCAAAATTAAAGAATTCTGATTTAACTAATTTATTTTTTCTTTATGGTAATGTTGATAATCTGATCAGTGAATACCTTAATAGATTTTCAAGAAAACCTTTTGCTGATAGTATTTCTTTAAATTTTCCCGATCCTTGGTTTAAGAAAAAACATCATAAAAGAAGAGTTTTGCAACCTGATTTTCTTATTCGTATTTCTGAGATTATGAAGGAGAGTGCTCATTTATATATTAAAAGTGATGTGAAAGATCTTTTTGATTATATGAATTTAGTGATTTCAGAATCGTTAATTTTTGAAAAATTAGAAAGTGAAAATAATTACATGTTTAATCCTCAAAATATAAAGACAGAGAGGGAAATTTATGTAAGTTCGAAAAAGTTACCTATTTATAAACAAATCTATCAAAGAAAATTTTAATAATTGATTTGATTCTGAATAATTTTTTCTAGTTCTTTTTTTATAGTGTTAGCTGTTTCTCTCACTACATTCTCATGTTGCGCTTCTATAAGAACTCTTAAAAGAGGTTCTGTTCCGCTTGGTCTGATATGAATTCTGCAAGGATCTGATGTTTTGTTAATTATTTGATTAGTTATTTGATCAATAGAATGTTTTAAGGATAAATGAAGTTTATGAATTTTGAAAGGTAAAGAGAGATTAATCAATGTTTGAGGATATGGCAAAAAACTTGTTTGAAGCCATTCATTGAGAGTAAGTTTTCGTCTTTTACAATATTTGGCGATTTGAATGGCAGTTAATATTCCATCTCCTGAGTAGTTGTTAATGCTAGAAAGTATGTGGCCGGATTGCTCGCCACCTAAGTTTGCATTTTGTCTCAAGATTTCTTGATAAATAAATTTATCTCCAACTTCTGTCCGGAAAAAACTCCCACCAAGTTCATGCCATGCATTTTCAAAGCCTAGGTTTGCCATGATTGTAGATATTAAAAGATTCTTTGATAATTTATTTTCTGTTAATAATTCTCTGCCCCATAAAAAAAGTATATGATCACCATCCATAACTCTTCCTGAGGAGTCTACTCCTATAACTCTATCTGCATCACCATCAAAACTAAAACCCATATCTGCTTCATGTTCAGAAATAGCTTTTTTTATAGGATCTAAAAATGTAGATCCACATTTTACGTTAATTTTAGAACCATCTGGATGGCCGTTTATAACAATAGTATCTGCTCCCAATTTAGTGAATATTTTCTCTGCACAAGCTGTCGCAGAACCATAACATGTGTCTAATACAATCTTCATCCCATTTAAATTATCAAAACCTATTGATTCCAAAAGTTTTTTTTCATAAATTTCAATCAATTCAGATTTATGTACGTATTTTTTGCTACTTTTCTTTAAAAAAAGATCTTGATCAATTGCATTTATGTTTTTTTCAATGGAATTTTCATTATCTTTAGATATTTTTTTACCATTCATATCAAATATTTTTATTCCGTTATATTCGGGGGGATTATGGCTCGCAGAAATCATTATCCCCGCACTTAGTTTTAATTCCTTTATTAGGCAAGGAATAGCAGGAGTGGGGCATATTCCAATATCTATTACTTCTTTGTTAGCTGAACTAATTCCTTCACTTAAACCCTTTAGTAATTTTTCTCCACTAATTCTTGTATCTCTTCCAATTATAAATGGCTCATCGGAATTTATATTTATACCTAGTGCATAGCCAATCTTCCAGGCCATCAAATAATTAATTTCCTTATCATACTTTCCTCTTATTCCATCAGTACCGAATATCGCTTGCATGCTATGGATTGATGGTTATTGAAGATAATATAATTTTAACAGTTATCAAAAGATATTTAAGAATAATTGGCCATTTTACATATAAAATAAAGTAAATAATTCTCAGAGATGGAAACTGAAGGTAAATTAGAATTTAATAAAATTCTCCAAAAGATTCTAATTATCCTTTTTACTTTTGCTGTAATAATATTTTTTTTCTTTTTTAAAAATACTTTATTTAAATCTACTTTAATACTCAGAAACTTAGGCAATATAAGCCTGGATCCTGAAATCGCGTTTAATAATACAAAACCAACTTTCCTCGAATTTTATGCGGAATGGTGTGAAGTTTGTAAGGAAATGGCTCCAAAGATAGATGAAATAAGGAAAGAATACTCCGATGAAGTTAATTTTGTTTTTTTAAATGTTGATAATACAAAATGGGATAAATATGTAAAAAATTTAAATGTAAATGGCATACCTCAGGTCAATCTTTTTGATGAAAATGCAAATTTAATATCAACTTTAATAGGACTTCAGGAAGAGGATTTAATTGAAAATGCTTTAAATAAACTTTTAAAAAAAGAAATGACACATGAGGATTTTATAAGTTCTCATATTTCAGATATTACGAATAGTAGTATTGTTAACATTGGCCCTAGAACTCACGGGTAAGAAAATTACCAACCTAATGCTTCTGATACTATTGGGAAATTCTCTTTGAATAAATATTGACATTGAACAGCAATATTTTTGTGCTCTTCTTGTGTACCGTTTGCCGATCTAAGTTTAATATAATGAATCCATGATCTACAAGAACCAGACATATAAATTCTTGTTGGGGTTGCTAACGGCAATATAAATCTTGCACATTCTTTAGCAACCCCATCTTCTAGCATATTTTCATAAAGTTTTGAGGCATTTTGAAAATGTTCTTTAATTTTTATCTCATATTTTGCTCTCAATTCATCGGATAAATCAGAGATTGAATTTTGTCTATTTTTTAAATCTTGTCTTCTTAATTCTGGTAAAGGTATTTCACCTAATTGAGTACTATCTGCGTATCTTTGTGAAAATTCTTGAAATGTGAATGATCTATGTCTTAAGATTTGTGCTGCTATACCTCTATTTGTCTCTATTTGAACGGTCATAAATGACTGTTCGAAAACACTCCAATGTTCATTTCTAATACAGTAACTTAATAATTTTGCAAAGTTATCGTTTGTTTGATTTTTTGGATTACTAACCCTTGCGACATATGCCATGATTTTTTCGGCATCAGGGGTTATGGATACCAGGGTAACTTGAGACATATTAAATTTTTGCTAGGGTCACTTTTTCTGGCTGATCTTGATATTTTCCTTTTCGATCTTGATAGGTAGTTGAACATGGATCACCTTCAAAAAAAAGCAACTGGCATATTCCTTCATTTGCGTATATTCTGCAATCTGCTCCAGAACTATTACTAAATTCTAGTGTGAGATGTCCTTCCCAACCAGCTTCGGCAGGAGTTGTATTTACGATAATACCTAACCTTGCGTATGTGCTTTTACCGAGGCAAATAACAGTTATGTTTTCAGGTACTTTCATTCTCTCTAAAGCAACTCCTAATCCATAGGAATGTGCAGGTAAAATAAAGAACTCTCCGTCATTATCTTTATGTAAGGGACTATTTTCTAAATTTTCTGGATTAAATCTCTTTGGATTCATTACTGTTCCAGGGATATGTTTGAAAATAAGGAATTCTTTGGCCGAAAGTCGAAGGTCATATCCGTATGAGGAGCATCCAAAGCTTAAAACCGAATTCTTATTGTCTTTATCTGGATCTAGATGTCTGATTAATTTTGGTTGAAAAGGATTGAGCATTCCTTTCTTAGCATTTTCATTAATCCAGATGTCGTTTTTTAGCATAATTTTATGAGCGGAGTTCTGTAACTTGATCGGCCATTAGAAGAAATTTTTTTGGTATGGCTGTACCAGTTAGAATTACATCTCCAGAGATAGATCTATTCTCAAGTGTTGAAATCAAATCATTTTCCTCAATAATCCCTAATTCAACAGCTTTGAAAATCTCATCTAAAATCATTTGATCTTGTTCCCCCGATAATAACTGTTTTTTACAAAATTCCCATAACTCAATAATAGATTCTTCTATTGAAAACAAAATATTTTTATCATTTTTTATTTGATTTTCATCGAATTGGTCATATGAATTGGAGGGTCTCAACCAAAGTAAATTTCCGCAAAGCCTGACAGGATTGTTAATCCCTTGCTTAACTCCACCTTTCATCATTTGTGCCAATAAAACTTTTCTGCCTATGGATGCATTTCTTATGGAATCTCTAATTATATTTGAAAAACTGCCTCTATAAGCTGACTGAAAAATTTGTATTTGTCCATTCTCTCTAATGTCTTTAACATTATTTATTCTAGGGTGTTGCTTGTTGATTTCTTGAAGCCTTTTTGGATCAGTTGAATATTCTTGAGGAGAACTTAGTATCATTATTTTCTGACTTTCTTTAGTAATCTGTATTAAGTATAATTTGGTTTATAGAACACTGCATATAGTGTAATTTTACTTAAAAGAATAAGTTTTTAGCATAAAAACTTAAAATGGTTACAGTTGATACAAGAACTTTCTATCTTCCTCTTTAAGTTTCTTTATATTAATAAAAATTTATGGTTCCCGCTTCAAGCGGCTTTAGTCGTTTAAATCCGCAACAAAGAGGACACAACTCAATAAATTCAGTAGGAGAGCGCTTCCCTATAAACAGAACTTTGATGGAGGTCATTAAAGGTTTAGAGGGTGCAAGTACAGAAATGGTTGAGAGGTCTAAAACTATTTTCTTTCCTGGTGATCCTGCAGAGAGAGTTTATTTAATCCGCAGAGGAGCTGTAAGATTGTCAAGGGTTTATGAATCTGGTGAAGAAATAACCGTCGCTCTTTTAAGGGAAAATAGTCTTTTTGGAGTATTATCTCTCTTAACTGGGCATAGATCTGACAGATTTTATCATGCAATTGCTTTCACAAGAGTTGAGATGATTACAGCACCAGCAAATTCTGTCTTGAGAGCTATTGAGGCTGATGCGTCTGTAGGTTTGTTACTTTTACAGGGTCTTTCTAGTAGGATTTTGCAGACAGAAACAATGATAGAGACTTTGACTCATAGAGATATGTCATCGAGACTTGTTAGCTTTCTTATGGTTCTGTGCAGGGATTTTGGTGTTGCAAGTGAAAAAGGTATTACTATTGATTTGAGACTTTCACATCAGGCTATAGCTGAAGCTATTGGCTCAACTAGAGTAACAATAACAAGACTATTAGGCGATTTAAAGGATTCTGGGTTACTTAATATTGAAAGAAAAAAAATTACAGTTTTTGATCCAATAGCTTTAGGAAAAAGATTTAATTGAACTATAATTAGTAATTCTTTATTATGGTGAAAAGAAAGACTTAATAATGTGTCTGGCTGGCTTTTAATTATTTTCCTCTTATTACTTGGAGGATTAATCTCTACCTTGGGAGATTTATTAGGGACAAAAATTGGTAAAGCAAGATTTAGTATCTTAAAACTTAGACCAAAGCGTACTGCAACATTAATTACAATTATTACTGGAGGTTTGATAAGTGCTTCTTCATTGAGCTTGATGATACTAGTGAATAGACAATTACGTCTCGGCCTTTTTAGATTAGGAGATATTCAGAGGAAATTACAAGAAAGCAGGCAAGAACTGATTCCTTTAAAGCAAGAACGTCAAGAACTTGAAAATGAATTGCAAATTCTTGAAAGGGATTTATATGCATTAAGGAGTGGTCAAGTAGTACTAAGAAGCGGTCAATCATTAATAATTCATGAAATAAACGCAGATAAGGAAGATTTAGATTTGGTTATTCAGGATGTAATTCAGAATGCAAATTTGATTACGCAAAATATTGTTCAACCTAACGCAGATGAAAAAATAGATTTATTACGTTTTAGAAAAGATCATATTGAAGAATTAAAAAAATTTTTAAAACAAGGTGGAGATTGGGTGATCAACATAAAGTCAGTAGGAAATGTTCTAAAAGGTGAAAATTATGTCTATGCATTTCCTGAGGTAACAGAGAATAAAGTTATAGTATCCAAAGGGGAAACGATATCTCAAATAAAAATATATGCTGATGATTTTAGTAACAAGGAAATCAATAACAAAATTAGTTTACTTTTGGGGGAGACTTTGGCTGAGGCAAAAAGTAGGGGATCATTAGTAGATGAAATAATAGTTAATGATTCATTAAGGGAATTACAGGAATTTCTGAATAAAAATCAAAATGAGGATATTTACCTTGAGGCCGTATCGCTGAGGAGAAGTAAGACTGCTCAACCGGTCGTGGTTGAAATTACCTTTACGAATATTGCTCCTTGAATTCCATGAAGCTTTTATCTATTGATCCTGGTAAATGTAAATGTGGGTTAGTCTTGGCAGATCAAGTAAAAAGAAAGGTATTGCAGGCCTTAGTAATTGAAAGTGAATTACTGGTTAATCATGTAATTGATTTTCAAAAAGATTATTCTGAATTGAATGTGATAATTGGCAACGGAACGACAAGCGAATTATTTATTAAACAACTTGACTTCATGGATTTACAGGTATCTGTTGTTGATGAAAAGAATTCAACTTTGCGAGCTAAAGAAAGGTACTTTGATATATACCCAACTTCAGGAATAAAAAAGTTTTTGTTTAGGGAAATTATTATTAGCAATCTGAATTTAGATGCTATGTCGGCTTTGGTGATCTTAGAAGATTTTTCAGGCTTTAGATATGATTTCTCCAGTACAATTGACACTAAAACTTGGCGGAAATAGTGAATATATAATTATTTCCAGACTCTAATTCATAATCTTTTCTTAAAAGAAATCTAAGTAGAGAATCTTCAATAAGAGCTCTTCCTAATGGAGGCTCAACAAATAATTTATCTTTTCCAAATGACCATGTAAATTTCCATTTAAATTGACTGGCTTCAACTTCTCCTTTAAGTTCTTTCTTTGTGAAATTATATTCTTTAACTAATAAATATGCTTTGGTTTCAGGCTTTGATTTCATGAATTTTTTAAGTTTTGAAAGAATTTAATTCACAAATAAACTTCTCTATATTATAGGTATTTAAATTTTCAAGTGAATCGACAATTTTTGCATTTATTTTTTTTAAAATAAGCTTTTCTTCGTTGGACAAATTTCCTAATACATGGGAAATAGTATTGAGATTTTTATTTTTTTCTAAGTTAGGAGGTTTGCCTATGCCAATTCTTATTCTCAGGAAATTTTCTGTACCTAATTGTTTAATGATGCTTTTTAAACCATTATGTCCCCCAGAACCGCCCTTTTCTCGGCATCTAATCCGACCCATTGGGATATCTAAGTCATCTACAATGATAATTAATTGATCTGGTTCCAATTTATACCAATCTAAAATTGCTCTTATTGCCTCGCCACTATTATTCATATAAGTTGTTGGCATGAACAACCTATATAAATTATTGTTTGAATAATATTCCGAGTATAAACTTTTAAGTTTATTTTTAGATACAAAAGTTAGTTGATACTTTTCTGATATTTCTTCCATCAACATAAAACCTATATTATGTCGACTGGCTATGTATTTTTTCCCAGGATTGCCTAAACCAATGATAAATTTCTCAACAGGTATAACCATAGTTCCTATTACGCTATAAACTAATTTTTCTAATCTAACTAATTATATGAATATATTTATTATCGACAAAAAAACAACCCATAATTAATATGGCAATTGTCTTAATTGAACTTTCGAGAAGGAATTTAATTTCCGTTCCAGTCAACAGAAAAACCTTGTAGGAGTAGAGACTGGTTGTAGATTTGAAGAAGGATCACTAAAAATACCAACAGAAATAAACCTATGATTGTCATGACTGGAACAGCTCCCCAGCCAGGAACAACTTTTCCTTGTCCAGAATTACCAATAGCTTTTAGCAAACTTCCTAGTGCAGTTTTTTGTCCCATAATGAAAATTACCTAAATTCAATATTATTTCGCTATTGTATTAGATGTTATACATAAATTGTTTACAAACTTATCAAAATTGATGCAAACTTTATCATCAGCACCAGATCCAGCTGTTTCAGTAGCAGTAACTTTATTAGCCATCCTTCTTGGTTTGACAGGGTTTGGATTATGGACAGCATTTGGTCCTAAGGCCGCTAAATTGACCGATCCTTGGGATGATCATGATGATTAGGTGAATTTTTGAAATTTTAAAATAAATCAAAGTATTTCAAAATTTGCCAAAAATAAAGAAATTTCCCCTTTTCTCTTCAATTAAATATAAATTTAATAAAATAAATTCTGTACAGCAATTGTTAAGTTCATGCTTGCTTTAAAAATTTCCGTTTACACAATCGTTTTTTTCTTTGTTGGAATCTTCCTTTTTGGTTTCCTCGCTAGTGACCCTACGAGAACACCTAATAGAAAAGATTTGGAAAGTCCACAAGACTAATAAATGATTTGATTTTAAATAATTGATCTTAAATCTTTGGAGGTCGAGAATTTTTTTATTTTTAAATTTATTGTATTAATTAAAAAATCATTTTTATTTAAATAATAAAGATAAATTTTTAGAGAAATCTATACTCATTTAGCTAAACTTTGAAAAAAATAGAATCA
>CAJWWR010000014.1 GCA_913048245.1 uncultured Prochlorococcus sp.
ATTACACGATATAGGAAAAAATAAAAGATAAACTTTCGAATCAGTGGAATATTTTATAAAAATGCTTATCTTATTCATACCTAATGCTCAGAGGTGTTAATAAATTGACGGCTCTTATTATAACATGTCAAATTTTTTACACAAGGACCGAAATTATTCAAGGTGTTAAATGTTGTGCGATCAAACCAAAATATCTAATTTAAAAAAAACTTTTCTATTATTCGACAAGTTAGTTTTATCTAAGTTTATCTGGGTTCTAATAGTATTCAACTTTTTTTCTTTCAGTGGTTTCTCTCAAGTTTCCGAAAGTAAAGAGGATTTATTGAGAAGCTCATTGGAGGCATCGCTTGCTGAATTTTATCAATCCGATCACCCAATATCTTCATTTTATATTGAAAGGAATTTTAAGCCTTATTGGATTGGAAATGATGAACGACTACAAAGTCTAGCAAGATCGATAAGCAAGGCAGAATTCCACGGCTTACCTTTATCGCGTTATCCCTTGAGAGAGCTAAGTCAAGCGATCTATGAGAAAGACCCATCCCAAAGAGCAAAGCTTGAACTGATGGCAACTGAAGCTTTCTTATTGTTTTCGCAAGATTTATCAGGAGGTATTCTGAAGCCAAATAAGATAGATAACAACATTAACGTCATTCCGGACAGAAGAGACGTCAACATGCTTTTGGGATCACTGACAAATAACTTGGATTTGAATTTATTTGTTCAGGAACTTTACCCAAGTTCAAATGAATATAAAAACTTGCTGAACGAATTAAGAAAACTTCGGGAGATTACTCTGAACGGCTCTTGGGGAGACCTTGTACCGGTTGATGCGGTATTAGCAAAAGGAATGACTCATGAGAATGTACCCTTTCTTCGTAAAAGACTTAGTAAAATGGGTTACCCGGTGTATGAGATCCATTCCAGATTATTTGACGAAAAGCTGAATGAATCAGTGAAGAGGTTTCAAGAGTACCATGGCTTAAACCCCGATGGAGTTTTCGGAAAAAGAAGTATTGAAGCTATCAATGTACCCCCTAAAACCAGATTAATACAGGTACTAGTCAATTTGGAAAGAATGAGATGGAATAATCGGGACCGAGGTTCGGAATATGTTTTAGTTAATCAACCAAACTTTCATGCATATTTCAAGTCACGAAACGAAAAAGTTTGGCAATCGAGAGTAGTCATTGGCCTTCCAAGCAATCAAACAGCCGAGTTTAACGACACGATGACGCACATGGTCGTAAATCCAACATGGCACGTTCCTAAGAGTATAGCAGTTGATGAATACCTCCCATTAATTCAGAGCGATCCCAACTTTTTGGCTGACAATGAAATGGTTCTAATGGTTAGGGGTACCGATACAATAATTGACTCAAGTTTAATAGATATGCAGGCGTTTACCCCTGATAATTTTCCTTTTCTTATTAAACAAATACCCAGCAACATTAATGCACTTGGCCTTGTTAAATTTATGTTTCCCAATAAATTTAGCATTTACATGCATGACACTCCCATGAAAGATCTATTTTTCAAAGATGAAAGAACATTCAGTCACGGTTGTATTAGACTACAGGAGCCTTTTCAATTCGCGTACTCTCTGCTCAGAGATCAAGAGGTTGAGCCAGAGAAAAAATTCCAAGAAGTTCTAGAAAAAGAAGAAGAAACTTATATAAATTTATCTAGAAAAATTCCGGTCTACATTACTTACCGCACTGTATTTTTCGATGAGTTTGGTCAGATACATTATAGGGCTGATGTTTACGGAAGAGATGCACTCGTATACATGGCCTTAGTTGAAGCAGGAGTATCAGTTTATTGACATTACTCTTGAAACTTTCGATTAGAATAGTGTGAGATGCTAACCCTAAGCGATATTTCTAGCCAAATAGGTGGAACCTTAGAGGGTAATCCAGGTTTATCAGTGTCTGGACCTAGCGAACCAAAGTTTGCGAGTGAGCAGCAACTAGCAATGGCACTTAGCAACAAATACATTAACGAAATTGGGCTTGGTAGAGCAAAAGCAGCTTTATTTACTAAGCAAGGATGTTTAAGAATAATTAAATATGCTTTTGAGTATGCTAAACAAAGAGGTAATAAATCAAAAGTAACGTCTATTACTAAATCAAATGCACAAGCTTATGGCATGGTTATGTGGGATAATTGTTTTAAAGAAGTATACGTCAAGCCATTAATTACTGTTTTTTCAACCCTAAAATGAATATTTGCTGACGCAGCCAATAAAGGATGATGAGTAATACACAATATTTGTTTTTTCTCAGAGAGCCCCTTAACAAGTTCTAATAAAGAAATAAGTGATTTACCACTTAAACCGTTATCAATTTCATCAAAGAATAATGTATCAGGTACGTTACTGATAGATGACTTTAATGCAAGAAGAAATCTTGACATTTCACCCCCAGATATAATTTTAGATAAAGGAGCTAATTCTTGATCAGGATTTGCCGAAAATAAGAAATTCACCTTATCTTCACTCATTAAATTAGGATTCTTATCAAAATCAATTTTAAAAATTGCATTATCTAAACCCAACTTCTTTAGTGATGAAATAACTTCTTGCTCAAGATTGAAAGCAATTTTTTGTCTAATATCAGATTGCTTTTGATAAAGATCAATCAACTCTTGAGATTCACTGACGAATTCTTCTTGTAAATTTTTAATATAATTTTCATTCAACGAAGAATTAGATATTTCTCTCAACTCGTTTCTCTTTTGTATCAAATTTGAAATTTCTAAAGAAAATGTTTTTTCAAGATTTTGAAGTTTATACAATCTTTGCTGAATTGTAGATAAACTATTTTCACTGAAGTTTAATTGTAGATTCTGAGAATATTCGATAAGAGAATAAATAATATTATCTACTTGTTCTTGTAAAAAAATTAATTTATCTAAAAAAATATCTAAATTTTTATCATATTTACAAACCTTTCCTAAAGACTTTACTGAATTCATAAGCGAGGAAGCTATTGAAAAACCTGTTTTATCTTCATCATTTAAATTAATTAGAACCTCTTCAAGAGAATTTTTTAATTCTATATTGTTTGCTAAAACAAGTTCTTTTGACTTTAATTCTAAAATTTCATTTTCATCTTCTAAGTTTGCCTCTTCAAGAATTTGAAGCATTTTTTCTGAAGCAAAAAGATTATCTTTTTCTTTTTGTTTTTTTTCAATCTCTGAATCAATATCATTTTTTAATTTATTTAATTTTATAGATTTATCTTTTATTAAAGAGTTTAATGCAACTAAATCATCATCTCCTAAATCATCAATAATAGATTTTAGATAATCCTGAGAATTAAATAAAAAAACATCAGACTGTCCCGCAAAATCTAAAATATAGGCACCTAAAGCATTTACTTGCTTTTTTGAAATTTGCTGCTCGTTAATGAAATATTTAGTAAAAAACTTATTATTTTTTCTTGAAGTAATTCTAGCTAGCTTGATTTCTTTGCTACATAAATAACCATTAGATTCTAGCCAATTGGAAGCTTTAATAGATATGTCAAAAGTCGCATGGATCAAGCATTCTTTTTTTCCTGGACGAATCAAGAGATTTAAGGGTATATTGGTTCCACCAAATAAAGTATTTAAAGAATCTAAAATCAATGATTTACCAGATCCTGACTCTCCAGTAAAAATATTCAACCCTTTTTCAAAATTAATTTCTATAATCTCAATCAGGGCTACATTTTTTAATTTTAAGATTTTTAACACAATGATTTTAATCCTCAAAGAAAAACTAGCCGAATATTATAAAAAATGAAGGTTTTTAATAAATAAAGTTATGAAAGAAGATTTTACAGATTTTATCGAAGCCTCAGGATTAATGGAATATGATCCTGAAACAATTGCAAGGATTTATAAAAAAAACCCTAAAAGACTTTTTAAGAGATTGTGGCAGACACTTATTCCTATATTTGCTTACTTAATTTCAGTTCTTTGGGACAAAATCACTGGAAAATTAACAAAAGCCAAACAGGCGAGATATAGGGCTAGACAATTAACGAACCTCTTAGTTGATTTGGGACCAGCATTTGTTAAGGCTGGCCAAGCTTTATCTACCAGACCGGACATAGTGCCAGTAGTTTTACTTGAAGAATTATCTCAACTACAAGACCAACTTCCTGGGTTTAAGGGCGAAAAAGCAATGGAATTAATAGAAGGTGACTTGAATCAAAAAACAGAAGAAATTTTTTTAGAAATAGATAAAGAAGCTATATCAGCCGCTTCTCTCGGGCAGGTTCATAAAGCTACATTAAAGAACGGAGAAACTGTAGCTGTTAAAGTTCAACGACCAGGTCTTAGAGAACAAATCACATTAGATTTATATATTGTACGAAACATAGCTTATTGGCTTAAAAACAACATTGGTCTAATCAGAAGTGACCTCGTTGCATTAATAGACGAATTGGGAAAGAGAGTTTTTGAAGAAATGGATTATATAAATGAAGCCAACAATGCTGAAAAATTCAGAAAAATGCATGCTAGAAATAAAAAAATTGCAGTACCCAAAATTTATAATAATTTAACTTCCAGGAGAGTTTTAACAATGGAATGGATAGAGGGTAAAAAGCTAACAAATTTAGAAGAAGTAAAAAGTATAGGTATCAATCCAGACGAAATGATTGAAATTGGCGTTCAATGTAGCTTAGAACAATTACTGGAACATGGTTTTTTTCATGCGGACCCTCATCCTGGTAACTTACTTGCGCTAGAAGACGGTAGATTATGTTATTTAGATTTTGGAATGATGAGCGAAGTTTCTCGGGATTCTAGATCAGGTCTTATTCAAGCTGTTGTACATTTAGTAAATAAAAACTTTGATAAATTATCTCATGACTTTGTAAAACTAGGCTTTCTCTCAAAAGAAGTCAATTTAGAGCCTATTGTACCTGCATTTCAAGATGTTTTTATTAATGCGATAGAACTCGGTGTATCAAAAATGGATTTCAAAAGTGTAACTGACGATATGTCAGGAATAATGTATAAATTTCCTTTTAAGCTACCGCCATATTACGCTCTAATTATTAGGTCCTTAATAACACTAGAAGGAATTGCATTGAGCGTAGACCCTGAGTTCAAAATTCTTGGCGCGGCTTATCCATATTTTGCAAGAAGACTTATGGAAGACCCTGATCCACAGCTTAGAGAAAGTCTCAAAGAAATGCTTTTTGATGATAATAAATTTAAATGGGATAGATTAGAGGATCTGCTATCCAATGCAGCTAAGCAAACAGATCTTAATCTTGAAAAATTACTTGATGAGGTTATAAATCTTCTTTTTTCTCCTAAAGGAGGCTTCTTAAGAAATGAAATCATTAATGGATTAACAAATCAAATAGATATGATAAATCTTCGTATCTTTAAAAGCATAAATTACTACCTGCCAAAACAAATTAAAGTTAATATAAATTCAAGTTCTGGTAATTTAGATGATTTTATTTTTACCATTGAGCCATTTAGAAACTTCTTAAACATAATTCAAAAAATTCCAGGTTATTCAATGGACATTTTTGTAAAAAGAATCCCAAGACTTATAAATGAGCCCTATACAAAAGAAATGGGTATACAAATAGCCAAAAAAGTTACAGAAAAAAGTGTTGTTAGACTAGTAAAAATTGCTGCAGGAACAAAAATTTAGAATGAAAGCAAGTAAAACTATCAAAAAATTCCTGATTTTTCTATTTTTCAATAGCTTATTTTTTTCTTATCAATCTGTAAATAGTGCGGAACAAATTAAAATTGTTTACAGTATATTCTCAAGAACAATTGAAGTAAATTCGCTTAAAGAATTTTCAAAAGGAGAAGAAGCGAACAAAAATCTTAGAAGAATTTTTAACGCAACAAATACATCAGATGAAGAAATATTATCAGTATTGAATAAGAATTTTGATATACCAATTTCAATTGCAAGTAAATTAATGTATTCAGAAATTGGAAATATAATATTAACAAGATTATCAAAGATAATCCATCCTCCTAAAGCTACAGATGAAGAAACTGGTGTTTTAGCATTAAGAGCAAGCGTAATTCAAGGAATATTGATTGGAGAAGGAAAAATAAATTTAATAAATTTTTTTGAAGGTTATCCTACAAAAACAGTTATATTGAATGTTAACGCTTTAAGTAAAATCATCAATAAAGTAGAATCAATCTCAGAGTTACTAGAATTTTTCACAAACTCACCATTAGATAAAATAAAAGAAGGGAATACCTAATCATGATATTAAAATCATTAAAATCTAAATTTTCTAAGAATTATAAGAAAAAAAATTGGCCAGGATTAATTGAAGCTTATAAAAAATACTTACCTGTTGACAAAAAAACACCAATCATAACCTTAAAAGAAGGAAATACTCCTTTAATTTTTAGCGAAAAGCTTAGTAATCTTATGGGTAACAATACAAAAATATATTTGAAATATGATGGGCTTAATCCAACAGGTTCATTCAAGGATAGAGGCATGACAATGGCAATTAGCAAGGCCAAAGAAGAAGGCTGTGAAGCTGTTATTTGCGCTAGCACTGGGAATACTTCTGCCGCTGCTGCTGCATACGCAGCAAGAGGCGGACTGAAATCATATGTTTTAATTCCCGATGGCTTTGTGGCGCAAGGAAAGCTTGCTCAGGCATTAATGTATGGAGCTGAAGTGTTGTCTATTAAAGGAAATTTTGATGAAGCTTTAGAAATAGTAAGAGAATTATCTGATAAATACCCAATTACTCTTGTTAATTCTGTGAATCCATACAGAATTGAAGGACAAAAAACTGCGGCTTTTGAAATCGTTGATGATTTATCTTTTGCTCCCGATTGGTTATGTATACCGATGGGAAATGCAGGTAACATAACTGCTTATTGGAAAGGTTTTAAAGAATATTCTAAAAAGTATAAAAATTTAATTTTACCTAAAATGATGGGTTTCCAATCATCTGGATCAGCACCACTTGTAAACAATATTGTTGTTAAAGAACCTGACACAATAGCAACAGCAATTCGAATTGGCAACCCAGTTAATAGAGACAAAGCTAAATTAGTAAAGAAAGAGAGTGGTGGTGATTTCCAAGCTGTTACTGATACAGAAATCATCAATGCATATAAATTCCTTGCAAAAGAAGGGGTTTTTTGCGAACCAGCCAGCGCAGCATCAGTAGCTGGTCTAATCAAAAATAAAAACAGAATTAAAAAAGACTCAAAAATTGTATGTGTTTTAACCGGCAATGGACTTAAGGACCCTGATTGTGCAATTAAAAATAATGACGCTATTTTTCAAAAAAATATAGAGCCTTCATTAAAAAATATTTCAAAAAAACTTGGTTATTAACACATAAAGAATAACAATGGTTGTGGAAAACTTGTAAAACTTATAATTTATTGTGAAAAATTAGTTTAAAAAGATAATGTGTTGTTAAAAATTTTTTTATCAGATTAAAAATATATTATATTTTCCAGAAAACTTATTTTTTATCCACATATAAATAATTTTAAAAGTTAACTGAAATAAAGTGGTTTAAGCAGTTTTCCACAAAATTCACAGCTCCTACTACTACTAAAAAAATAATATTAAGAAAATAGTTTTAGATATATATGTATTTTTAATATTGAAAAAAATTAAAATGAAAAATAATAAAAATCGAATTAATATATGTTTAATAAAAAAAATAATTTGAACAATGGAAATTGTTTGCAAGCAAAGTGATCTTAATAATGCTATTCAGTTAGTTATTAAAGCAGTTGCTTCTAGACCTACTCATCCAATCTTAGGTAATATTCTAGTAGCGGCTGATCAAGGAACAAATAAAATAAGTTTGACAGGATTTGATCTCAACTTAGGTATTCAAACATCTTTTGATGCTTCAGTCACTAAAAGTGGTGCAATAACAATACCATCAAAATTACTATTGGAAATCGTCAATAAATTACCTATTGATTCACCAATTTCTTTGAGTGTAGAGGATTCTTCAGATAATATTTTTTTAAAAAGTGATCGTGGTACTTTTAACTTAAAAGGAATTCCATCTGATGATTATCCAAACCTACCTTTCGTTCAAAATGGAACATGTTTAGATATAGATCCATCTTCTTTGTTGAAATCTGTAAAATCAACAATTTTTTCAAGTAGTAACGATGATTCTAAACAATTACTAACAGGAGTAAATTTTAAATTTAAACGAGGTTTTCTTGAATCAGCAGCTACTGATGGACATAGATTAGCAGTTGTTTTATCAGATAATCAAAAAACTATAGATGGAATTAATGAAATAAATGAAGAAAGCTTATCAGTTACTATTCCTACAAGATCCTTAAGAGAAATTGAAAAACTTCTCACTTTAAAATTAACAGATAAATCAATCAAGTTATTTTATGATAAGGGACAATTAGTCTTGATTTCCTCTAATCAGATCATAACTACAAGAACTTTAGAAGGCGATTATCCAAATTATTCGCAATTGATACCTGATTCATTCACAAAAAATTTAAAATTTGAAACTAAGCCACTTATAGAATCATTAGAAAGAATAGCTGTTTTAGCTGATCAGCAAAGTAGTGTGGTTAAAATTAAAGTTGAAGATAATAACTTGGCTTTTATTACTGCTGATGCACAGGAAATTGGTAATGCAAAAGAGTCTTTACCTGTCGATTTTAAAGGAGATGAATTTGAAATAGCTTTTAATGTTCGTTATTTGTTAGAGGGCCTTAAAGTTATATCATCTCAATATATTTTGTTAAAGTGCAATCTTCCCACAACTCCCGCTGTAGTTGTCCCTGAAGATAATTTAAGTTCTTTTACTTATTTAGTTATGCCTGTTCAGGTTCGCACTTAAATTGAAATTACCAAAAGATTATTTTTTAAGCGATTTGTTAAGTCACAATGTACGTGGCGATATTTCTCTAACATATGGTTTTGGGGATAATGTATGGATGCACCCTCCAGTTCATAGGATTTTAGGTTGGTCTTCAAAACCATCAAATTTAAATCTTAAGAGAAACGTTTGGAAATTAAATCAAGTAAAACAAATAGTTAATAATGAAATTTTTATAAAAGGAGAACCAGCAATATCAGATTTAGCTACATTGAATAGATTTCCAAATCTCTTATACGCAAATTTAATCAATAATAATGGAGCGAAAATTGGTGTCGTCGCAGATTTTTTGTTTCACTTCAGAACAGGTAAGATTCAATATTATTTAATTTCAAGATCAAATCCAAAGATACCAGGATCTAGCAGATGGAAATTAAATATTGATAATATTGTTGATCAACAACCAGGTCTAGTCTTTTCTTCTGTTCAATCCCTAGATCAATTAAATCTGATGAAATCAAGTTTTAAAAATGAATTTCTAAAAAAAGGAAAAAAAATATTTAACAGATTTGATGATATGAAAAATATCGCTGCTAATAGAATTGAAGATTGGTTAGAGGAAGATGATGATGCTAATTCAAATTATTCTTCTTTAAATAAAAATATTGTTCAAGATGATGCAATTTTAAAAAATAGAAGAGAACAAGATAATATTTTTAATTCTGATAATATTAATTCAAAATCTTCTTCAAACAAATATAAAGAAGATGATCCTTGGATTTGATAAATGACAAATTTTTCAGAATTAATTAACTACGATATTAAAGAAGCTTTAAAAGTTGAAAATCTAACAAATGATGACTATGAAGAAATTTGTAGAAGATTAAATAGAAAACCTAATAGAACTGAGTTAGGTATGTTTGGAGTTATGTGGTCTGAGCATTGTTGCTATAGAAATTCTAAGCCTTTATTATCTAAATTTCCAACAACTGGTGAATACGTATTAGTTGGACCAGGAGAGAATGCAGGTGTTGTTGATGTAGGTAATAATCAGAGGCTAGTATTTAAAATTGAAAGTCATAATCATCCTTCTGCAATAGAGCCTTTTCAAGGGGCAGCAACAGGAGTTGGAGGCATTTTGAGAGATATTTTTACAATGGGTGCTAGACCTATTGCTGTTTTAAATTCATTGAGATTTGGTAATATTGACAATCAATCTAACGTTTCTTTATTAAAGGGTGTAGTTTCTGGTATATCTCATTATGGAAATTGTGTAGGGGTTCCAACAGTAGGAGGCGAAATTTCATTTGATGAAAGTTATACGGGCAATCCTTTAGTCAATGTAATGGCATTAGGTTTGCTTGAGACTGATGAGATTGTATGCTCTGGAGCAAAAAGTATTGGATCACCTGTTCTTTATGTTGGGAATACAACTGGTAAAGATGGGGTAGGTGGAGCTAGTTTTGCTAGTGCTGAACTTACTACTTCTTCTTTAGACGATAGGCCTGCTGTTCAGGTTGGAGACCCTTTTATTGAAAAAAGTTTAATAGAAGCCTGTTTAGAAGCTTTTAAAACAGGAGATGTTATAGCCGCTCAAGATATGGGTGCCGCAGGTATAACTTGTAGTAGCGCAGAAATGGCTGCTAATGGTGGGCTAGGCATTTCTATTGATCTAGATTTAGTTCCCTCTAGAGAGCAAAATATGTCACCATATCATTATTTATTATCTGAATCGCAAGAGAGGATGCTATTGGTAGTTAAAGAAGAAAAGATAAGTGGACTTATTAATGAATTTAATAAATGGGGTTTATATGCTTCTGTAATTGGTGAAGTTATTAAAGATAAAGAGGTAAGGATTTATCATCGCAAAAAAATTGTTGCAAAAATACCAACTTCTGCTTTGTCCGATCAAACGCCAGTAAATATTCACACAAAATTAGATCAACCTCCTTCAATTATTAGAAAGAATTGGGAGTGGAATGAAAATGATTTACCCAATACGAAGACTAAAAGTATTTTATCTTTGAAATATTCTAAAGAATTAAATTGGACAGAAATTTTATTATGTCTTCTATCTAATCCATCCATTGCCTCAAAAAAATGGGTATTTGAACAATATGATCATCAGGTCCAAGTTAATACTGTGTTTAAACCAGGAGAAGCAGATTCTGCTTTAATCAGACTGAGATCACAAAATCAAAACAATAAAATAAATCAAGTATATTCAGGTATCGCTGCCTCTGTTGACTGTAATAATAGATGGGTGAGTTTAGATCCATACAGAGGAAGTATTGCTGCTGTTGCAGAAGCTTCAAGAAATGTTAGTTGCATTGGAGCTTTACCTATAGCAATTACTAATAATTTAAATTTCTCATCTCCTGAAAATGAAATAGGTTATTGGCAGTTAGCTTCATCATGTGATGGAATAGCAAAAGCCTGCAATATTTTAGATACACCTGTTACTGGTGGAAATGTTTCTCTATACAATGAATCTAAAGATGATAATGGTTTGGTAAAGCCAATTCATCCCACCCCAGTTATTGGGATGGTTGGTGTTATTGATAATGTAAATAAAGCCGTTAACCTATCATGGAAAAATTTAGATGATGAAATTTGGATTATTGGTTCATCAAATTCAGAGTTTACGCTTAATGCTACTTCTTATTTGGAATACATTCATGGATTAGTTAAAGGACGACCTCCTGAAATTGATTTATATGAAGAGAAATTATGCCAAAAACTTATAAGAGAAGGCATTTTAAATGATTTTATTCTTTCATCTCACGATATTAGCGATGGTGGATTAGCAGTTGCATTATCTGAATGCTGTATTTCATCATCTATGGGTGCTTATATTGAATTAAATGATACCCAAAGAGAAGATAAAATTTTATTCGGAGAAGGAGGATCCAGAATTATTTTTTCTATTGATAATAATAAAAAAGATCAATGGTTAGATTTTTTAAAATCTAAAAATGATTATTTGTCTAAAAGTATTTTTATAAACAAGATAGGTAAAGTTTCAAATAATTTTTTATGTATAAAAATTTTAGATAATATTATGTGCAATATAAAAATAAGCACTTTAACTGATAAGTTTAATAATGGATTAATTAGTAATTTATAATTATGAATCAATACATTTATACAACTTTTATATAGAGAATAACCATGTGTGGAATTGTTGGAATAGTCTCATCACAAGATGTGAATCAGCAGATATATGACAGTCTTCTTCTTCTTCAACACAGAGGTCAAGACTCAACTGGTATCGCAACGATGGAAAATAGTATGTTTCATATTCATAAATCCAAAGGACAAGTTAGTACTGCTTATAGAACTAGAGATATGAGAAATCTTGTTGGAAAAGTAGGTTTAGGACATGTACGTTATGCAACTAAAGGATCAGCAGAAAGTATTGAAGAAGCACAACCATTTTATGTAAATGCACCTTATGGAATAGTTTTAATTCATAATGGAAATTTGACAAATACTCGAGAACTAGAAAAGCAATTATTTAATATTGATAAAAGGCATACAAATTCTTCAAGTGATACAGAAATGTTATTAAATATATTTGCCACTGAACTCCAAGAAAAAATTCATAATCAAGAACTTGAGCCAAATATTATTTTTGAAGCAGTTAAAAATTTACATCGGAGAATCCAAGGTTCATATGCTGCCATTTCCTTGATTTCAGGCCATGGATTACTTGCTTTTAGGGATCCATTTGGTATTCGTCCATTAGTAATAGGAAAAAGAATATCAGAAAAAAATAAAGATGAATGGATGATTGCAAGTGAATCTTTAGTTTTGGAAAATAATGATTATCAAATCGTAAGAGATGTTTATCCTGGAGAAGCTGTTTTTATAAGTAAAGATGGAGAATTTTTTTCTAAACAATGTTCCGATAATCCTCAACTTTTCCCTTGCTCTTTTGAATATGTTTATTTAGCTAGACCTGATTCAATAATGAATGGAATATCTGTTTATAAAGCACGTTTAAAAATGGGTGATTTTCTTGCAGAAACAATTAAAAGAACAATTAATACTGGAGATATAGATGTAGTTATGCCTATTCCAGATTCTTCAAGGCCAGCAGCTATGCAAGTAGCTAGGCAGTTGGGTATCGAGTATAGAGAAGGATTTTTTAAAAATAGGTATGTTGGTAGAACTTTTATAATGCCCGGCCAACAAAAAAGAAAAAAGTCTGTTAGGCAAAAATTAAATGCGATGAGTGCAGAGTTTAAAAATAAAAATGTTTTAATTGTTGACGATTCTATTGTAAGAGGAACAACCTCAAAAGAAATCGTTCAAATGGCAAAATTTGCTGGTGCAAACAAAGTTTTTTTCACTTCTGCAGCTCCACCTGTTAGATTTCCTCATGTTTATGGTATTAATATGCCCAACAGAGATGAACTAATCGCACATAACAGAACTATTAAACAAATTTCTGAAAAGCTTGAGATTGATGAATTAGTTTACCAAAGTGTCGATAATCTTAGAAAAGCTATAATTGATGATTCTCCTTTACATGATTTAGAAATGTGTTGTTTCACTGGATCTTACGTAACAGGAGCGGTAAATCAAGAATATTTGAAATGGATAGAAATGGAATATAATTCTTAAAAATTTATTATATTAAATTATCAAAACAGAATAAATCTTGGAGATGTTCTTTTTCTTCTATGTCTATAAATTTTGTGTCATATAAATATTTTTTTTCATTAAAATTTAGTTCATTTAAATTCAACTTCATTAATCTTTCAAAATTTGTCTCAATAAAGCAATGTTGATCTTCCGCAAAAATCTTTAAAAAAGAATCATTTTTTAATAGTAAATTTTCATGAATATACCCAAGTTTTGCATTACAAGAATTATGAATATATATTTGATTTATTTTGAAAAACTTACCTTTTTTTGTGGCAATTATAATATTTTCATTTTTGTTACAACGGCAACAAGAAATTATAGTTTCTTGAGGCATTAGCTTGATTAGGCTGGAACCCTGAGCTTGTTTTGAGGACGGCGAAATAAATTCATTTGACAAATCAAATTTAAATATTCTTCCTATAGATGTTAAGGCCATCAGAAGATGTGAGCCATCAGAGATAAATGAATTTATAATTTTTTTATCTTCATTTATTTTCATAATAGAGAAAATTCTATTTGTTTTAAGCATTTCTTTTTCCAAAAGTACTTTTTTGAATTTTCCAAAATTATTTAATATGCAAAGATAATTTTTTTCAGTATTATTTATCGAATGAAAATTTATAATACTTGTCGGATTAATATTGTTTAATAATTTATTATCTAGCTTGCAGTCATTGTTTATACTTTCTTTCCAATTCACTTGTAGAACTTTTCCTGTATCTGTTATACCAATTATTTGAAGATTTTTGTTTATATCACATATAAATCTAAAGGCATTAGATTTTGTAATAAATTTGTTTTCTACATCTAATATTTTTTTGTAATTATTAAGCGGCAACTTTTTTAAATAAAATCTACTATCAATAATTAATTTAATCTTTTTGTTAATACAATCTTCAATCAATTGTTTTTTAATGAATTTAACTTCATTTTCTATATTCAAATTTTTGATAACTTTTGTTTTTCTTTTTACGTTGTATTTTTGTTTAAGATTTTTAAGTTCTTCAATTAAATTATTTTCAAGTACTTCTTTTTTGTCAAGAATTTCTTTTAACTCTTTTGTTTTAACTTTTAGTTTTTTTATGTCTTTAGCAACTTGATTTCTTTCTAAATTTGTCAATTTTTTAATTGGCATACTAAGAACAGCATCAGATTGTTTTTCACTTAAGTTCATTTCTTTTGATAATGAAAATTTTGCTTCAGTAGTATTTTCTGATTCCTGAACTATTGCAATTATTTTCTTGATATTTTGAACAGCAATAGAAAAACCCTCTAAGATTTCTAACTTATCTAAAGCAATTTTTAGATAAAAAATAGTTCTTTTTTCAATAGTTTTTTTTCTAAATTCTATAAAATTCAATAAATAATCTTTTAATGATAATTGAACTGGTTTTCCATTAACTATCGCTAGAAATATTACTCCAAAGTTACTTTGAAGACTTGTTTTTTTGTATAAATCTGATATCACAATTTCGTGATTAAAATCTCTTTTCAATTCAACTATGATTCTCATTCCTTCTCTATCACTTTCATCTCTAATATCAGAAATACCACTAATTTTTCCTTCATTTACAAGCTCTGCTAATTTTTCAATCCATCCAGCTTTACTTATCTGATATGGTAATTCAGTTATGACTAGCGCGTTTTTTTTGTGCTTACCCTTCCCGATAATTATTTCTTCAAGGTGTATTACTCCTCTTAGGGTTATTGACCCTCTTCCTTTGCTATAAACATCAGTTATGTTTTCTGAATAAATTAATTCTCCTCCTGTTGGGAAATCAGGCCCAACTATAATTTTATTTAATTCTAAATCAGTAATTTCAGAATTATTGATCAATTTTATTAATCCGTCAATAACTTCACCGATATTGTGAGGGGGAATATTAGTTGCCATCCCTACTGCAATACCTGATGAGCCATTTAATAGCAGAAAGGGTAATTGAGCTGGAAGTACGTCTGGTTCCTTTTGAGAACTATCAAAATTATCTGAAAAAGAAACCGTTTCTGCATCTATTTCTGTAAGTAAGGTTTCATTTGCAATTCTAGATAGTCTTGTCTCCGTATATCTCATTGCAGCAGGGGGATCATCGTCTACTGATCCAAAGTTTCCATGCCCATCAAGTGCTGGATATTTCGAAGAAAAATCCTGTACTAATCTGACTAGAGCGTCATATACTGCTTGATCTCCATGAGGATGATACTTGCCTAGTACATCGCCAACTACACGAGCGCATTTTCTAAAGGGTCTATCAGGTGTGAGGCCTAACTCATGCATAGCAAAGAGAATTCTTCTTTGAACAGGTTTGAGTCCATCTCTTGCATCTGGTAAGGCACGGCCAACTATTACACTCATGGCATACTCAAGGTATGAACGTTGCATTTCTCGATGCAAGGAAATAGGTGTAAATTTTTCCGAAGCCATTGAGTTAGAAAACTATAAAATTTTTAAAATTAAAGACTAAATTAACATTAATAGAGAAAAAATTTTTTACCAGTAAAAGAGAAAATTTTTAATTTATATATTCTTTTGCATATAGAATGACTTCTTCTAATTCATCCAATGAAAATAATTTTTCTGTAGCGGATTGTAATTTTTCGCCCCATAATTGCTCTTTTCTGTACTCATATGAAACATATTGTGGATTTAGAGTTAATGCTCTTTGAGCTAAAGCAATAGCTTCTAATTTATTGTTTGATTGCAATGAAACCGCAAGTGCAAGAATCGTTTCTGCATCTTCTTCTATTGAGATAGCCTCTTCAAAGGAGCTAATAGCTAATAATTTTTTATCTAATTCATAAAAGACTAAGCCTCTATTATTAATTGCTTGCCAGAAGTCTGGTTTTAAAATGATAGCCTTTTCAAATTCAATTAAAGCTTTTTTAAAATTTTTTTCAATCAAATAGATATTCCCAAGTTGAAAAATTCCCCTATGATTATTTGGGTCAATTTGTAAGCCTAATGTTAAGGATTCTTTCGCAAGTCCTAAATTATTTTGATCCAGAAATATCGAACTTTCTGCAAAATAAAATTCGCTCATATTAGGGTTAATTTTTTTCCCCTCTTCTATTGATAGCAATGCTTCTTCGTACAGTTGATTTGCAATTTGTGCCTCAGCTAGAATAGCCCATATGTTTTCATCTTTATCGTTTAGGGATATTGCTAGTTTAGCTAATTGCAGACTGTCTTCTTTTTGTCCATATAAAAGAAGTTGATAAGCACTTTTAGCAATTTCAATGCTTTCCCTCTCTAAATTACTTGAGTTTGGCAAAAAATAAAAAGGTATAATTGCTGAGGCTCTTTTTATGGGAAATAAGCTACTTCCTACATAAAAAAAATATATTAATAGTAGAAGAAATTTCATCGGATAAACTTTAAGTTTTGATTACTGCTTTAATATTTCTCCTCCACATCCAAGGTTTAATCCTCTTTAGTGTACTTTCTTTTAACTTTTCAGTCCATTCTTCGTCGGTCCAACTAATAGAATTTGCATCTAAATCTTTAATCCATTCTTGAGTTTTTGCTTCTGTGTCTTTGTTGATTGGTGCATAGTTGTTCCATGGACATACATCTTGACATATGTCACAACCAGCTACCCAACCGTTTAGTTTTTGCTTGATATGAGATGGAAATGTTGTATTTCTATTTTCAATAGTGTGGTATGCAATACAAAGATTTGAATTAACGACAAAAGGCTCAGTAATAGCTTTAGTAGGACATTCTTCTATGCATTTTTCACATTTACCACAAAGTGATTTAGCTGGTTCATCTGGAGTTAACTCTTTATTTACGATAATAAATCCTAATGAGAGCCATGAACCATGATTTCTGTTGATTACATTGCTATGTTTTCCAATCCATCCTATTCCAGACTCTTCGGCCCATGCTTTTTCAAGTAAAGGAGAAGAGTCAATACAAATTTTCCATTTACAATTCGGTAATTTTTTCTCAAGCCAATTGCCTATATTAGAAAGTTTTTGCTTGATTACTTTGTGATAATCTTCGCCATGTCCAAATTTTGCAATTTTTAGAAATTTATTTTGACTATTTTCATTTAAGTAGTTATATCCTACTGTTATTACGCTTTTTGCATCATTTAACATTAATTCTATTCTTTTTCTTTTGTTTGACTCCATCCATTTCATTTCACTATGGTAATTGTTTTCTAGCCATCTTTCTAAAGCTTTGGTTCGTAATTTAATTCTTGAGCTTCCTGGAATAGAAGCTATACCAACCACTGCAAAACCTTCTTTTAAAGCTTTTTCTTTTAATTCTTGACTTAAATCTTTTTTATTCATTAAGGACGTTTTAATTTTTAAATCAACAAAGAGTTTTACTAAAAACTAATAAATTTTCCAAATTATTCAAACTAAATACTTCTTTATTTAGTGAAACCAGTTAATTTATTAGTAGAGTAATCTTAGTATAGAACTTTTATTTTGGTTCAATCTACCCCAAAACAGGAGTCGAACCTAGCATCTAGGCTTCAACAAGATCTTAAAAATGACCTTATCGCTGGGTTATTAGTTGTAATACCTCTGGCCACAACCATATGGCTTTCTTCGGTTGTAAGTAAATTTGTTTTAACTTTAGTTACTTCGATTCCAAAGCAATTAAATCCTTTTATTACACTCAATCCTTTATTGCAAGATTTAATAAATTTAACTCTTGGTTTAACTGTTCCCCTTCTTGCGATTCTTCTTATTGGATTAATGGCGAGGAACTTTGTTGGGAGGTGGTTATTAGAATTTGGCGAGGGAACTTTATCCAAAATCCCAGTAGCTGGTTCTGTTTATAAGACTTTAAAACAATTATTAGAGACATTTTTAAGGGATAATTCAAAACGTTTTAGACGGGTTGTTTTAGTTGAATATCCGAGAGAAGGATTATTTAGCGTAGGTTTTGTTACTGGTGTTGTAGGCCCTTCACTGCAACCAGAACTGGAACAAACTTTATTAAGTGTTTTTATACCAACAGCTCCAAATCCAACAACTGGTTGGTATACCCTGGTTCCTGAGTCTTCAGTTAAAGATCTTGATATATCTGTAGAAGATGCGTTTCGTACTATTATTTCAGCTGGGATTGTTAATCCTGATGAAAAAAATAGCACATCAAATCCAACTTTTTCAAAATTGTTCGCCCAGTTTAGAGCCGCTTCTAATTCATCATCAAATTAAATAATTTATGGATAATAGATCCCTGGCAAGAGAATTGTCTTTAATATCTTTAGGATTAATAAAAGATCAAAATAATGTTAAAGATGTAAATTCAAGAGATATTGACATGGATAATATTCTAGAATTTGTAATTGATTCACTAACTAATCATTGCAGACAAGAGTTAGATGAATGTGAAGCAACACTTGAATTAACAACTAAAAATTTCTTAGATAGCGAATTACGTATATTAGATAAAACCTTTTTTGAAACTATTCGAGAAGACATGCAAAAATCTCTTTTGAATCTAGAAGTCGTCATGAATAGATTGTCTGATGCCTTAGAATTTCCAAAGATGATAGCCTTAAGCGATCAAATTGAATTGAGGAAGGATATTAATAAAAGAATTACAAGTGTTATTGATAACTTTTCTAATATCGATGATAATATTGATGATGTTATGGAGGGATGGAGATTCAAAAGATTACCTCGAATCGATAGAGATATTTTAAGATTGGCTTATGTAGATATTTATTATTTATCGACTCCTATTTCAGTTGCTTGTAATGAGGCAGTTAACTTGGCGAATAAATATAGTGATACAAAGGGTAGACAGATGATAAATGGAGTTTTACGTAGATTGCAAAAAAAAGTTTAAGGATTATTAATTGCTATTAACAAACAATTTTTTATAATTAAAATTATGTATTAAGAATTATATGATATGGAAAGTAATGAATCTTCAAATTCGCTTGATTGGGCAAAACAAGCTTATGCATTGTTAAAAGAGAAGCAAGAATTAGAGAAGCAAGAACTAGAGAAGCAAGAATTAGAGAAGCAAGAACTAGAGAAGCAAGATCAACCAAAATTGGGAGATTTTGATGAAGAGTTTACCTGGTCAGCAATGATTTTGGCTTCACAGGGAAAAAAAGTCAATCAAATATCAATTGATGAAATAGATTGGCTTAGTCGTTTAAAAAGAGGTTTAGAAGATACAAGAAAAGGTTTTGTTACCGAACTCCTGGATAAATTAGGTGATGATCCTTTAACACCTGATACTTTAGATGATCTAGAAACTCTATTGCTAAGGGCAGATGCAGGTATAGATGCAACAGATAAAGTAATGAACTCCTTAAGAAAAAAACTCAATGAGGAAGTTGTAGCAGGAGATGAGGCTTTAAATTTTTTAAAACAACAATTACTTCATATCCTTGATAAACCAATACTTGATTCTGGTGATAAATTATTAGTGCCTAAAAAAAATAAATTAAATATTTGGCTGATTGTTGGTGTTAATGGAGTTGGAAAAACTACAACTATAGGGAAATTAGCTCATTTAGCTGTAAAAAGTAATTTTAAAACACTAATAGCAGCAGCTGATACCTTTAGAGCGGCAGCAGTTGAACAATTAACTATTTGGGGGGCAAGGAGTAATGTCGATGTAATTTCTAACCAGTCTAAAAATGCAGATCCCGCTGCTGTTGTTTTTGATTCCATTAACTCAGCTTTAAAGAGAGATACAGAATTATTATTAGTTGATACCGCAGGTAGGCTTCAAAATAAAAATAACCTCATGGATGAATTATCAAAAATTAGAAAAATTATAGATAAAAAAGTTCCTAATGCTAACGTTGAATCTTTGTTGGTTTTAGATGCTAGTCAAGGTCAAAATGGTTTAAAACAGGCGCAGGGTTTTGCAAAATCTGCTGATCTGACTGGTGCAATAATCACCAAACTTGATGGTTCATCTAGGGGAGGTGTATCTTTAGCTGTTTCTTTAGAAGTAAATTTACCAATCAGATTTATTGGAGCAGGAGAGAGTATTCGAGATTTAAGGCCTTTTAATAGCTTTCAATTTATTGAAGCGCTATTGGCAGATAGGTAAAAATTTAATTAATTTTCAAATATTTTTTTTATTTAGTGTTAAAACATATTTATAAAGAAAAATTATTTTGACTTTTAACGAAAATCGAAAAATAGAATTTAAGAAACGCACAAATTATCCTTTGAGTAAAGATCATACTTTGTCAAAATATGATAGTGATAAATTTATAGAAATTGCCTCTTCTTTAGCTTATTATTTAAAAGTTTTTTCAAGTCTAAAAAAGTTTTTAGAATATATTTCATTAGCAGCAACTCATCTAATAGAACAGGAGTTCTCTATTGTTGTTCCCCTAAATGATAAGGGAAGTATTTGGATCGAGAATGTATATTTCTTTAATCAAAAAGAATTCTTAGAAGTTAATGATGAAATTAGAAATTTTTTAAAAGACTCAAAATTCCTTCAAAATTTTAAAATTAAAGATATTTATATTTTTGAAAATTTTTTAAAATCAAAGTTTTCTCATCTTTCTATTAATTCACGGAAACTTATTTCAAGGGGGAAATGTAGAGGTTTTTATTATATTTTTGAAAATAAAAAGCAAATAGCGAGCCCACATATTAAAGAACGTAATATTAGTTTATTGGTTAATATGCTCGCTCTTGGAATAGAAAATCATTTATTAATTTCAAGAAATAAAAAACATGAGAATGTAGATAGAGAAATTTCTAGCGGTGCAGAAATACAGTCTCGGCTACTTCCTGATTTTTGTCCTAAAATCTTCGGTGTTGATTTAGCCGCTCATTGTAGGCCTGCTTTGCAATTGGGAGGAGATTATTATGACTTTATGTCCATTAAACCAAATTTAGATGAAATCAGGAAGCAAAAGGGAAGATGGGCTTTGGTGATAGGTGACGTAATGGGAAAAGGAATTCCTGCTGGGTTATTGATGACTATGTTGAGAGGAATGTTGAGAGCGGAAGTTTTAACGGGTCTCCCACCAGATAGAATATTGCATGATCTAAATCAATTAGCTATTGCTGATTTAGATCAATCTCATCGATTCATCACTCTTTTTTACTCCGATTTTGATCCAAGAACTAAAAAATTAAGATATGCAAATGCTGCTCACAACCCTCCATTGCTTTGGAAAAGTAAAGAAAAAAAAGTAATACGACTTGATGCTGAAGGTTTTCTTATTGGCCTACAAAAAGATGCTCAATATCAATGTGGTTCAATTAATTTAAGTCATTCAGATGTAATTCTGTACTATACAGATGGCATAACCGAAACCACCAATCCTATGGGTGAAAGATTTAGTGAATATAATTTGATAAGGTCTTTTGAAGATTTATGTTTAAAAGGGTTATCTTCTCAAGAAATACTTAATGCCATTTTTGATAAACTTGATAAATTTACTGAAACCAATAGAAAACTTGATGATGATGCCTCTATAGTAATCTTTAAATTAGAGCAATAAATTTTTGGCATTTCATCAAAAAAATGCTTTATTGAGATTGTTAGGTTTTAAAAAATGTCAAAAACTTGGAGTAATAGATTCGAAGGTGCCTTAGATCCATTCATTCAAAGATTCAATTCATCTATTGATTTTGATAAAGAATTAATTTTGGAAGATATTGATTGTTCGATAGCTCATGCTCGAATGCTTTCTAATACAAAAGTTATAAATAAAGAAGAATCTGTAAAGATAGTTGATGGTTTAAAGCAAATAAAAAAAGATTTCGAAAATAATTTATTTGACCCTATTTATCCTTCAGAAGATATTCATTACTGTATTGAAGAAAAATTAATTAGCTTGATAGGTGATATTGGTAAAAAATTACATACAGGTAGAAGCAGAAATGATCAAGTTGGAACAGATCTTAGGCTTTGGTTAAGACATAAAATAGATTTAATTGATTCCCTAATAGAAACGTTGCAAAGATCTTTGTTTGCTAAGGCTGAGCAAAATCTATACACATTAATCCCTGGATATACACATTTGCAAAGAGCACAACCTTTATCCTTGGCTCATCATCTTTTGGCTTATTTAGAAATGTTTAAAAGAGATAGAGCTCGTTTAGTGGATCTTAGAAAGAGAGTGAATATTTCTCCTTTAGGAGCGGCTGCTTTAGCAGGTACTAAAATTAATATAGATAGATACATGACTGCAAATGAATTAGGTTTTCAGGATGTCTACAAGAATAGTATTGATGCTGTGAGTGATAGAGATTTTACAGTTGAATTTACTTGTTCTGCCTCTTTGGTAATGGCTCATTTAAGTCGTTTGTCTGAAGAAATAATTTTCTGGGTGACAGATGAATTTTCTTTTGCCACTTTAACTGATGTATGCTCTACGGGCAGTAGTTTGATGCCTCAAAAGAAAAATCCAGATGTTCCAGAACTCATTAGGGGTAAAACAGGGCGTGTTTATGGAAATTTGCAGGCTTTGTTAACTATGATTAAAGGACTCCCATTAGCATATAACAAAGATTTTCAGGAGGACAAAGAATCTATATTTGATACTGTGAAAACAGTTGAGGATTGCTTGAAAGCAATGACAATCCTTTTGGAGAAAGGTTTAATTTTTAATAAAGATAATTTGATGAATTCCGTTGAACAGGATTTTTCAAATGCAACAGACGTAGCTGATTATTTAGTTGAAAAAAATGTTCCTTTTAGGGAGGCTTATCAAATTGTTGGTAATATTGTGCGAAAGTGTTTAAAGGAAAAGTGTTTAATAAAGAATCTAAGTTTACAAGAATTTAAAAAGTTTCATTTAGATTTTGAAAATGATATCTTTATGAAGATTTCTCCTGTAAATGTCGTTAATTCGAGAAATAGTCTTGGTGGAACAGGATTTGATAGGGTTTCAGAAGAGTTAATTACTTGGAAGAGTGAATTATTCAGTTAAAACAGGTTCGTTTTCATTATATTAGTTATATATTATAGTTATTATTATTTATAACTATCAGATTAATTCTGTTATTAGCTTCTCAAAGGATTAGTTTAACGTGAGTATTTTTGTTGGTAATTTACCATTTCGAGCAGAGCGTGAAGATGTACTTCAGCTTTTTTCACCCTATGGTGAGGTTTTGAACTGTTCTTTGCCTCTTGAGAGGGATACAGGCCGCAAAAGAGGATTTGCTTTTGTAGAAATGTCTGATGAAACAATAGAGGCTACAGCTATTGAGGGTCTTCAAGGTGCTGAAATGATGGGCAGGCAACTAAGAATTAATAAGGCTGAACCAAGATCTAATGCACCCAGAAGAAACAATTACGATAATTCACGTTCTGGGAACAATAGTGATGGAAATTACAGCGGAAGATATGGAGGTAATTCATCAAACTCAAGCTATGGAGGAAGGTATGGAGGTAATTCATCAAACTCAGGCTATGGGGGAAGATATG
>CAJWWR010000015.1 GCA_913048245.1 uncultured Prochlorococcus sp.
CCATTCCTGGCATTCCTCCCATTCCTGGCATTCCTCCCATTCCTGGCATTCCTCCCATTCCTGGCATTCCTCCCATTCCTGG
The DNA here is from genome assembly GCA_913048245.1 of uncultured Prochlorococcus sp. GTDB lineage: Bacteria > Cyanobacteriota > Cyanobacteriia > PCC-6307 > Cyanobiaceae > Prochlorococcus_A. Next base: position 83 of record CAJWWR010000015.1, read on the forward strand.
CATTCCTCCCATTCCTGGCATTCCTCCTCCATTAGACATTTGCTTCATAAAGCCTCTCATCCTTTGAAAATCCGCAAGTACTTTGTCAACCTCCTTTACTTGATGTCCACTTCCTGAGGCGATTCTTTGTCTTCGAGTAGGCTGAGCAGCTAAAAGTTCTGGTTTTTGTTTTTCATCAACTGTCATTGAAGAAATCATTGCTTCAATCTTCTTGAGTTGTGCCTCTCCATCTTTAATCATTCCATCATCAATTTTATTCATCCCAGGAATTAATTTTACTAACCCACCAAGTGATCCCATTCGTTTAATTAACCTCATCTGCTTTACAAAGTCATTAAAATCAAATGTCGCTTCTTGAAGTTTCTTCTGCATTATTTCTGCATCAGCTAATTCAACTTCTTTTTGTGCTTTTTCAACAAGAGTTAAAACATCGCCCATACCTAAAATACGACTTGCCATTCTTTCAGGATGAAAGGGTTCTAATGCTTCAATTTTTTCACCTGTACCAATAAATTTAATTGGTTTACCACTAATTTTTCTTATTGATAAAGCAGCTCCACCTCTTGAATCTCCATCTAACTTTGTAAGTATTGATCCAGTAATACCTACTTTCTCATGAAAGGATTTTGTAAGATCTGCGGCTTCTTGTCCAATCATCGAGTCTACTACGAGAAAAACCTCATCTGGCCTAGTAACCTCTTTTATTCGAACCATTTCACTCATCATTGATGAGTCAACTTGTAATCGACCTGCAGTATCAACTATGAGAAAATCTTTTTCTTTAAAGATCGCTTCTTGAAGTCCCTGTTTAGCAATTTGCTCGGGTGTAATATCTTTATCTTTGGATGAGAAAACTTCTAAGTCATGATTTTTTCCAATCGTCCTGAGTTGATCAATTGCTGCAGGTCTATATGTATCTGCAGCAACTAATAAAACTTCTTTATTTTGTTCTTTTAAATAAAGACCTAATTTACCTGTGGCAGTGGTCTTACCTGCTCCTTGTAAACCAGCCATCAAAATAACAGTAGGTTTTTTATCACTTACATGGATAGGAGAGTTCTCATTTCCCATAATATTTATCAGCTCGTTGTTAACTACCTCTATAAATTTCTGACCAGGATTAACTCCACGCACCACCTCCACACCTATAGATTTTTCTCTAACATCATTAATAAAATCTTTAACCACAGACAAGCTTACATCTGCATTAATTAGGGCTCTTTTTACATCTTTTAGTGCCGAATCAATATTAGTATCACTAATTTTCGTTTCACCTCTTAGGCCCTTTACTGCGTCTTCAAACCGTGCAGAAAGCTCATCAAACATTATTTTTAATATATATTCTTTAAAGTATAGACTATTTTATAAAAAACCTAAACTCCACTAATATAGTCAACCAATTTCCATGATTTATTAGTAAATCCAAGTATATACTTAACCTTTAAAAATGGTTCAATGCTTGTTTCGCTGACCAGCTTCCCATTTTTTAATATTCTTTCATTATATTTCAGGCTTACTTCAACAACAATCCTAGACGATGTCTGGGATAGAAACTTAATATCTAGAATTTCAGTAGTGATATCCTTCAAAACATTTTGTTTGATATCTTGATTTCTTTCCTCTTGCAATCTTCTTATGAGCTCATTTTTTACGATTGGCGAAAGATTAATATCCTTTACTCCAGCTAAAAATTGACTTTTATTATATAACCAGGAGCTAATAAGAGTTTTAATTTCACTTATCTCTGGAGAGGAACTACGCAGTCTCTGCGGTTGAATGATTGAGTTGTCTAAATCATCATTACTCATATCATTCGAGATTAAATTTGAATCAATAAGAATCTCTTCTTTAATAGAATTCATGATAACGACCTCTTCATTTTCAATATTGTTCTCGTTTTTTTCTGTATTAATTTCTGGATTTGTTTGATTCTTAAGGTTATTTCTTAAAAAACCTGCTCCAATACCAATACCAAATAATATTAAAAATACATACAAATAAATAGAATAAGAAGACTTTCTGAAAACAAGATTATTTTTAAGAGTTTTGCCAAAAGCAACAGTTATCTCAGAAAATTTATCTTGAAAAATTTCTAAAAATTTTACAGATTTAGATTTTGATAATTTTGGATCTGGTATAACTTCCTCTTTTAGTTGACCTTCAATATCCGAGCCTCCAGGCAAGGGCAATTTACTTCTGGAATTATTATTATTAATGCTCTTATAAGGATTAAAGCCATCAACTTCATCACCAATTTTTTTCAAGCTTTGGCTAAAGTTCTGTAGAGTTGCTCTCATTAGATATCTATTATTTTTCTTTTCCTCTTTTTCAATGAATTCTTGAATTTCTCTGTCTTCAAACCATGAGTTCAAATCTATTTGATCATTGTCAATATCCCTGTAACCATTTAATACTTCATTTCCTAACCAGTTCTCACAATAAACACACATTGCTTCTAACTTCTCACCAGGATAATTATTGAACCAGTCTCTTATTTTTGTATCACTAGTATTTGTGAATCTTGTTTCGGCTTGCTCTACATCTGCCAGAAGCAAATCTAAGCATCCTAGTAAAAGCATATTATCTATCTCAGATATATTAAGACCTTTTAAAATCTTCCTTGCCTCAAATAATTTCTCAGGCTTGCGCCTTGAGAAACCAATTGCTGTAAGGGATAAAAAAGCTAAGAATCCAGCTTCTATTGAACCTCTCTTTTGCAAATTCAAAAATAAATCGACTTGCTCTTGAACTGTAAGAAATTGTTTTATTTGCTGAAAAAATACGTCAAATTCATCTTGATTTAAGAATTTATTATATTCCGATTTGTTTTTACCTTCTAAACCTCCCCTTTTTAAAATAAAATTCTCTAACATAAGAATTCCTTTCTTATGCGATTCATAATCACTTAGATCTCGACTAACTAAATCCAGAATCCTATATGGCAAAAGTGAAGTAAGATCATCCTCAAGATTTTTTCGTAATTCACTCAACTTACCCATCCTCTGAAGAATTTGTATCCCTTCTTGTAGAAAATCAGATGCGCTGGAATAACGTCTAAGATTTTGTTCATTAATAGCAGCATCTCTTGAAGTCAAAGCGGCTAACAAAGTTAAATCTGCTTCTCTGCTACTTCCAAGAGCAGGCGTTTGAGGGGGCTGTAATGCTTTTCTTGCCAGCTTAAACGCTTCCTTTGCCAGCCCTGATTCCCATAATAGTATTAGACCCGCTACTTCTCTATTTGATGAAACTTCTAGACCTGAAGCTCCGTTTAAAACTAAATTCTCATATTCCTGCCTACTCTCAGCATTTGTTAATAAGTCAGCAGTTAGGCGGAGTAGTTCAGACCTTTGTGTTAAAACCTCAAATGTAAAACCATCATTTGGTTTTTTATCCAAACGGAGTTGAAAAGCTCTTAAGATTTCTTCAGGAGTAGCTGAAGGGCTAACACCTATTAAACGAAAATGATCTAATGGGAGTTCCAAGCAAATATACTTTGTAAAATCTTAGACAAATACTATCAAGTTAAAAATTTTTTTTCACACCGTCTTACAGAGTTATTAAAAAAAAACATAAAAATTGACCATTGAGACTTAGAATGTTAACAAATCAAAACTTCATTAGGTATTTCTTTGGAAACACACGTTGAGAGAATTTCAAATCTACAAGGCCTGGAAAGGGCTAAATTAGATCGTAAAACTGGATTAGAGCTTTATGAAGATATGACTCTTGGAAGAAGATTCGAAGACAAATGTGCAGAAATGTACTACAGAGGAAAAATGTTTGGTTTTGTTCATCTTTACAATGGCCAAGAAGCCATAAGTACTGGTGTAATTGGAGCTATGAAAAAAAAGCACGATTGGTTCTGTAGCACTTATCGTGATCATGTTCATGCTCTTAGCGCGGGAGTTCCATCCTTTGAAGTGATGAGTGAACTATTTGGAAAACAAACAGGATGTAGTAAAGGCCGTGGTGGATCAATGCATTTATTTTCTAAAGAGCATCATTTACTTGGAGGTTATGCCTTTATTGGAGAGGGGATACCAGTAGCTCTTGGAGCCGCCTTTGCAAGCAGATACAAAAAAGAAGCAGGAAAAGATATCAATAGTGATTCAGTTACTGCAGCCTTTTTTGGTGACGGTACATGTAATAATGGTCAATTTTTTGAATGCTTGAATATGGCCCAGCTATGGAAATTACCAATCATTTTTGTGGTTGAAAATAACAAATGGGCAATAGGCATGGCACATGATAGAGCAACCAGCAACACCGAAATATGGAGAAAAGCATCTGCTTTTGGTATGCATGGCGAAGAAGTAGATGGAATGGACGTATTAGCGGTAAGGGGTGCTGCGCAAAGAGCAGTCAAAAGAGCAAGAGGCGGTGAAGGACCAACATTATTAGAATGTTTAACTTATAGATTTAGAGGGCATTCCTTGGCAGATCCTGATGAACTCCGATCTGAACAGGAAAAGGAGTTTTGGGCTAAAAGAGATCCCATAAAAAAACTTGCAAGAGAATTATTAGATGGAGGCTTTGTAAAAGATAATGAATTAAAAAGTATTGAAAAAAAGATAGATAATGAAATATCTGAATCTGTCAAGAATGCTATGGAAGCGCCAGAGCCTCCCTCTCAAGAGTTAACAAAGTATATATGGGCTGAAGATTAAAAGTTATATTCCAGTGGGCAATTTTCTTGTGAGATTACGGAGTTTTCTCAATGCCTTTAATTCAACCTGCCTAACTCTTTCTCTAGATACTTCTAGTAATCTGCCAATTTCTGCAAGTGTATGCCTTTCATTTCCATCTAATCCAAATCTTAATTTTAAAACATGTTGCTCTTGCTCACTCAAATGACTTAACCATTTCCCTAATTGCTCTTGATGAATTTTCTGCTCAACTTTATCTAAGGGTTCTTCATGGTTAGTATCAGCAATGAGATCTCCTAGAAAGCTCCTACCATCATCTCCATTGACTGGAGCATCTAAGCTACTTGTAGACAATGCTTGTCTTAATACCGAATCTAATTCCTCCACATCGATATCCATTGCTTCAGCAATTTCAACTCTACTAGGCATTGCTCCAAGTTTATGAGCTAGCTCCCTACTTACTTTTCTGATTGAGGCTAATCTCTCACTTAAATGTACTGGTAGTCTAATCGTCCTAGATTGACATGCTATTGCTCTTGTCATGCTTTGACGAATCCACCAAAATGCGTATGTTGAAAATTTATAACCTCTTGTTGGATCAAATTTTTCAACAGCTCTTTCCAATCCAAGAGAACCCTCTTGAACTAAATCTAGAAGTTCTAGTCCTTTTCCTTGATATTTCTTTGCAACGCTTACTACTAATCTGAGATTAGCTTTCATCATTCTTTCTTTTGCTCTTCTACCAGTTCTTATAATCCTTTTCTGGTGTGAAGTGAATTCTTTTGTTTTTTCATTGACCTGACCATCCTCTGTGAGCTGCATCATTTTTTGAACTTGATTACCCAACTCAATTTCTTCTGCAGGAGTAAGCAATGGTACTCTTCCAATGTTGGAGAGATACCAACTAATTGGATCATTACTTCGTCTTTTCTGCGGCTCGGCAGGTATTGGTAGAGATGAAACCATGATTTTAGTGCATCGGAAGTATTAAAATGCTCCTACATTTTTCCGAAAAACCATCAATTTTTAATGTCCGCTTCAGATTTGACGTTACATTTGTTCAGTTATGTGTTTAAAACTATAAAAAACTCGGGTTAATTGTTTTTTTCATGACATTTCTCTCAATTTTATCTTTTTAACTATTTTTGCTATCTTCTTACCAATATTTGAAGCAGTTGAACCACTCTTACATTTATATCCCGCGATGGAATGGATTAATGCATATTTAGCCAAAGAATATGTTTTTATGTTGAAGCCAGAAGATAATTCCAATGCCGACATGCCAGCAACAAAACCTGATAACAAATCGCCTAGGCCTGCCCGCGCAGAAGTAGGATCGCTTCCATAAATCTGCCATGCAACATTTGCAGGGTCCGCAATTATACTGTTCGCCCCTTTGAGCAGGATTCCAATATTAAATTCCCTTGAAATATCTAAAGCCGCTTCAAAATTATTTTTGGTATCTAATTTAGGGAACAGTCTTGCAAATTCTCCAAAATGAGGGGTTATCCATGTATCTGCTTGCCTTTCAATAAAAAATTGCTTTACTGAATTCGATAATGAAATTCTATTAAGAGCATCAGCATCTAATATTAAAAGTCCTTTGAAGGATTTCAATTTATCCTCTGATTTATACCAATCCATTAAGTCAACTCCAATACCAGGACCAATCATAATCGAATCAAATTTATCTAAATCTAATTCATTTAAATTTCTACTCATAAGGGAATTACCATGATTGGAATTGTCTAAATCCCCAGAAAGCAGTAGCTCTGGAGAATGATGGCAAATGTATTGAGAGATAAATTTAGGTAAAAGCGCATTCACAGCTCCTGCCCCACTAGCTAAAGCTCCTTGAACTGCAAGAATTGCAGCTCCAGGATATCTAGAACTACCTGCTACTAATAGAGTTCTACCCCTCTTGTATTTATAAGCATTTTTAGGGGGTAAAGACAAATTTAATTTCTTTATATCTTTTTGAGAAAGACTTAATAACTTAGGTTGAATATTTTTAAGTTGCATTTGAGTTATTCCAATATCAATATGATGTATTTCTCCGACAAATGGTTTAGCTACATCCTGTAAAATACCAATTTTTTTTAACCCAACAGATAAAGTAATACTTGATTTTATAGCTTCTGTTTTAAAAGGAACTCCTGTATGAGGAGATATCCCAGTTGGGATGTCTATAGAAACAATACAACCATAATGTTGGTCATATTTCTTATTGAACAATCTCACGATATCATCACTAATTCCCCTATTCTGATTGTTTCCAAAAATGGAATCTATCCACAAATCTTTTTTCCGATAATCAGGTGAATTTTCTAGTTTTTCTACTCCAATAAAGGTAAGATAGTTAATGTGTTTCAAAGTTAACGTATTTTTTATTCCAAAAGGAATCCATAACTTAGTTAAGACACCCTTTAAAAATAATTCCCTTGCAATTACTGCCCCATCTCCCCCGTTTTTGCCGGGCCCAATTACAACTACAACGCCATTCCTCAACAAATCTTTTCTTGCCATCAACCAATTACTTATTTTAATACCGACCTTTTCCATAAGAGCTTCAACTGGCATTCCTCTTGAAATAATTTCATTTTCAAGATCTATCATCTTGTTTGGGTAAACAGTTAAATGAGTCGAGTCAGCTTTTGGCCAGAGAATTTCTTTCATAAGAATAAAAATTGATGAAATCTCCAAGAAATGTGATCCATGACAAAATCTATTAAAGAAAAAAAATCAGTAGAATCTTTTTCTAATGATAATTCTAAAAACAAGAAAAAGATAATTGTAGGTCTGTCAGGAGGAGTAGATAGTTCTTTGTCTGCAGCTTTATTGCTTGAGTCTGGTTGGGAAGTTCAAGGAATAACATTATGGTTAATGAAAGGCCAAGGTTCTTGTTGCTCAGAAGGACTTGTTGATGCGGCTGGTCTTTGCGAAGATCTTGGAATTAATCATCACATTATTGATTCTAGAACCTTATTTGAAAAAGAAGTTATTGAAAAGACAACAGAAGGCTACAAATCAGGAATAACTCCTCTTCCTTGCTCAATGTGCAATAAAAATGTCAAATTTGAAGAAATGCTTGGTTGGGCAAAGAATCAAAAAGATTTTACATATATAGCTACTGGTCACTATGCACGTGTTAAAAATATAAACGATATATTTATAGAAAATACAGCTGACATTAAATTCAAAGATTATTTACTTCTGCGCGGAGTTGACACAAACAAGGATCAAAGTTACTTCCTTTATAGTCTCTCACAAGAAGTTCTGAGAAGATTAATACTACCACTTGGAAATTTCAATAAAAATGAAACGAGAACACAGGCTGAAAGACTTAATTTAAGAACTGCCAAGAAAGAAGAGAGTCAGGACCTCTGCTTAGTTGAACATTATGGTTCAATGCAAAAATTCATTGATAATCACATAACAAACAAAGAGGGGGATATTAAACTTCTAAACGGAAAGATAATTGGAAAACATAAAGGAATTCAACATTTCACAGTGGGTCAAAGGAAAGGCTTAGGAATAGCCTGGTCAGAACCACTTTATGTAAAAGAATTAGATCAATTAAATAATATTGTTTATGTAGCTTGTGTTGATGAGTTAATGGAGTCTGAGGCAATAATTGAATCTCTGAACTGGGTATCAATAGAAAAACCCAGTTTAGCGATACAAGTAGATGCTCAAATTAGATATAGAAGTAAACCAGTTAAAGGAATATTGGAACCCTTCAAAATAGATAATGATGAAATTAAAAGTTACAAATTAAAATTTGAGACCAAACAGTCAGCAATAACACCAGGTCAAGCAGCTGTTTTTTACAGAGGAGATATATTACTAGGTGGAGGCTTGATAAGATCCTCTGGATAATTCATAAAATTTAAATAAATCAAAAAAATAAATATAAGTATCAAGGGTAAATTGCCAAAATTGCTGAAAAAAGTTTGTTTGGTGGCAAGTAATGGATAAAAAATTTCAAATTGTTCCATATTTGGAGCGATCAACTCGCTTATTCTGCCGTCTGCCCTTATTAGTGCAGATGGACCAGTATTCGCAACAATAACAGTATCTCTAGCATTCTCGATACTTCTCATTCTTGCCAAAGCGAGAAACTGTGAATGAATAGTTTCAGGATATGGATCTAAATTCGCGATAGAAAGAATTAGCTCTGCACCATTTTTAACTGCCTCTTTAATACCTATCCCATCGACGATCTCGTAACATATCGCCAAAGCCAGGTTTGGTGATTCCGTCCACTGAAATAATCGAGACCGTTGTCCTGATTCCAATCCTCCAAAAGTAGCTACTGCGTTTGAAAATCTACTAATAAAATTCGGAATCTTTTCTCCTAAGGGAACTAGCCGATACTTATCCAAGAAACTTGAGTAATATTGATCACCTTTACTAAATGCCAATAGAGAGTTTCGTAAATTATTTGAAGCGAATCTAAAACCGCCAGCAAGTGTATTCATTTTACTTTTACCTATAAAACTAAAATTGCTCCTTAGAGTACCTTCAGGTAAAATCAAAAGTTTTGCATTGAATTCTTGCGCTTTATTCTGAAGAGAAAAAATATCTTCAGTGAGTTTTTGATTATCCTGAAATATTTTTTCTCTAGTCGGAATGTTTGACTGCCAAATAGCAATCGGATATCTTGAATCATTTTCAACATCAGGAAGAATTAAAAAATAACCTAATAAATGAAAAATCAGGTTAAGTAATAACCCATAAAAAATACAATTAAATAAATTCTTTTTATTTTTGAAGTTATAAAAAATAAAATAATACCAAAATCCAAAAATCAGTTGCAAAACGCATAAACCACTCGCGCCAATCCATCTTGCCAAGCCTGCTAAATATAAATCACCAGATACCAAGCTATCGCTAATTCCTATCCAAAAAAAAGGTGTTTGAGTAAGTATTAATTCTCCAATGGCCCATAAAGAAGATAGAAATAAAACTTTCAATGCTATTTGGATGATTGTTTTAGAAAAAAGATTATCTAAATTTCCGATACAAATCCTCAATATTAGTCCCCACAGAAACACAAGAGTCCCTCCAAACGCAGAGCAACCTATCCAAGCAAATACAGCAAAAAGAAGACTCGATACCCAGCCGAAACCCATCCAAGTCAAAGGATGCAAATGAATCAACCAATAATGACTAATGGCAACAAATGTGAACCCCCAAATAAAGTTAGCGATTTTATAGTTCGAAAATGCCCAAAGTATGGCAAGTGAAAAGGGCATTAACATAAGCCAATATTGACTAGATATTGATAATCCACCAAGCATTCCTCCTAAACAGGGTAAAAAATATTTTTCGAATCGGCGATTAAGAAATATTCGTAACAATTTTTTTAAAAATATCTAAGAAAATCAATTTAATATTGTACCTTTTTGAGTAATATAGAAATAGTTATTTATAAACTCAGTGAAAGAAGTTTTAATTAGTTTTTTTGTATTCATTTTTTGTATTTCAATAACAATTTATAGTCAATTTAATTCTGCTCAGGTTGTTAATGCTGCTCAAACCGACATAAATCCTAAGTCTCAAAATATTTCAAGTGTTCCATCAACTAACCCTGGAAATAATATATTTGAATTAGACCCTTCAGATCCAAACCCAAATCTTTTTGCAATGGCAAACTCAGAAGAAAACTTACCTAAATCAACTGAAATAAGAACCGAAAGTGGTCTTATTATTGAGGATATAGTTTTAGGCAATGGAAAAGAAGCCACGCCTGGCCAAACGGTGACTGTCGACTATACCGGTAAATTAGAGAATGGAGAACAATTTGATAGTAGCATTGGCAGGGCACCGTTTAGTTTCCCTCTTGGTGCTGGCAGAGTAATTAAAGGATGGGATGAGGGGGTTGCTGGGATGAAAGAAGGAGGACAAAGAAAACTAACTATTCCACCTGAACTTGCTTATGGCTCTCGAGGAGCAGGCAATGTAATTCCTCCAAATGCAACTCTAATTTTTGATGTTGAATTATTAAAAGTTGGTTAACAAGAAAATATTTAATTCTTTTCAATTTGTGGATTTAAGAAGTAAAATAGAAAGAAGTGTATTACAAAACGAATGCTAAGTAAGTTTCTTAAATCCAATTTAATTAAGCACAAAGCCATTAAAGTTTATGCTCACTGTGATGGACCTTGCGGAGTCTACGACCCAGCTTCAGCTAGAGTTGCAGCAGAGGCAGTGCTATCAATGACTAAGAAGTTAATTGATTTATCTCCCCCTGAGAATACAAGTTCAGAAGAATGGGCTTCGTACAGCAACACATTTTCGAGGTATGTAGCTGTCAAAGAAGATCAAGCCAAAGAAACAAAAAAAGAAATTTTGATACTTTGGACAGACTATTTCAAGCCAGTACATTTAGAAACTTTTCCTGATCTACATGAGACCATATGGAAAGCAACAAAACTTTGTAGTGCTTGTAAAGTTAATATTGATTTAAAACAAGCAGAAGAACTTATGACTTATATAGAGAGGATTCATAACATCTTTTGGCAATCCAAAGGAAGATCTGATGCTTTTGTTAAGGCTAGCTAATTTTCAAGATTCATAAACTTTTAACTGATATTATTTTATATTTACTTGGCTTAAGGAACATAGCGATAGTTTCTGGTGTGTCCATGGAACCTTCCTTAATTGATGGGGATATTGTATTCTTCAGAAAATACCTTAAGAATAAATCAACCCTCAAAACAGGTCAAATTATTATTTTCAAGCATCCTATTGATGAGATCCACTTAATTAAGAGGGTTAAAACTATTAAAGAATTTAGTGTAGAAGTATTTGGAGATAACAAGAAATGTAGTACTGACAGCGATTTTTTTGGCTTTATACAGAAGAGTAAAGTTCTAGGTATCGTTACCACAAGTATTAGTAAAAAAAATTTTAAAACATTAAGCCCTTTTTTCAACTCATGAGCGAAGGTGAGTTATTCTGCAACCAAATAAAACCTAATAAAATAGAGATTCCTCCAGCAAAGCCTATTAATCTTTTGACTAATTTCTCGCTAAGTCTTCTTGTTGAATTCGATAGTAAATATGTAAAAAGATTCATAACTAATATTGTGCCTAAGAGATATGAAATAAAATAAATTAAAAGTTGGAAAGTTGTAAATTTATCAGTAACCGTAGGGAGGATTAAAATATAGTGCCTCCATCCTGCTAACCCATGCAATAATCCTAACCCAGTAAAAGAGTGTGAGTGCTTATGTGGTTTTTGATTACTATGAAAATGCAAATGTTGATGAGAAATTCCATGATTATGTTTATGCTTATGTGAATGCAACTTTAAGCCTAAGGCTAATTTTAGGGCGAATAATCCAACTAATATTAAAGAAATACCTACTAATAATTCTGCATAAGAAGAAAACCTTTCTAAAAAAAGATTCTTGCTATCATTAATAGCCAAAGCTAAAATTGCTGGAATAATAAGTCCAGAAGAATGTCCCAACCCCCAAGAAATAGAATTTTTTAGTGCAATTTGTGGCTTCGATAAGGTAGAAGGGACCAATGCAATAAAATGATCAGGTCCGGATATTACGTGACCCATTCCAAATACTAAACCTGCCCCTATTGCATCAATCATTCTTCAAATATAAATCCACATGTGTATTTAAAATTTATAGCATAAATTTTGCTAAACATTTATTCCAATCCAATTAATTTCTTGAAAGCCTCGCTTATATTATCTTGCTTCATTAAAGTTTCGCCTATTAAGACTCCTTTAATCCCTCTAGAATAAAGAAGTTTTAAATCATCTTTGTTTTTGATTCCTGATTCACTTATAAATAAGATATTTTCTTTTATTTGCCTATTTGATAGGTTCTCCATCAAATCGATAGTGGTCTTCAAATCTGTTTCAAATGTTTTCAAATCTCTATTGTTTATACCTATTAAACTGAAACAATCTAATCTCAAAACCCTTTCTAATTCTATTAGGTTATGAATCTCAATCAAAACATCAAGATTTAGTTTATCTGCTACCTTTTTCAAGTAAACTAAATCACTATCATTCAAAATCTTCGCTATCAATAATATTGCATCGGCACCTGAGACTCTTGCTTTATAAATTTGATACGGAGAAATAATAAAGTCCTTACAAAGTATGGGAAGGCTGGTGACTTTTCTAACTTCAGACAGAATCTCATAACTTCCTTGAAAATATTTATTATCAGTCAACACAGATAGACATGCTGCTCCTGCTTTATGATAGGCGCTAGCTATGTCTTTTGGTTTAAATTCCTTTCTTATTATTCCTTTACTTGGACTGGCTTTCTTTATTTCAGCAATGATTCCAGGATTTAGAAAACTATCTCTTAAACATTCTGTAAAATTCTTGGTAGGTGATAATTTATCTACCTGCTTAACAAGTTCTTCAAGGGAAATTAATTTCTTAAAATTATTAATTTCAATATCTTTATACCACACTATTTCCTCCAGGATATTTCTTGGCTTGGATTCTTTATGAGGAATAGAATAGTCTAAATCTTCAACTCTAACGCTTGGGTTGGGAGGTTTTCTTCTAATATCCATTATTTTAAATTTAACTAATTTGTTGAGCAGCTTGCTTATATGCGACTTCCACAACTTCGCTCAGAGTGGGATGAGTATGTACTTCCATCGATAATGTACTTACATCTTGTTCTCTTGAAATCGCATTTGCTATTTCTTGTATCAAATCCGCAGCATGCAATCCAAAAATATGAGCTCCCAGAACATGGCCATTGTCCTTATTAAAAATTAATTTAAGCATGCCATCGCTCTCTAATTCTGCTAATGCCTTTGAATTAGCCTTAAAATAACTTTTTACAACACCCAAATTAAACTTTTCTTTAGCTGCTAGCTCCTTTGCATCATTTTCAGATAAGCCTACTGAACTTATTTCCGGATGAGTAAATGTTGCAGCAGGAATCGACAAGTAATTAAGTTCTTTTTCGTGACCACAAATATTTTCGACTGCAATTGTTCCTTGCGCAGCAGCAGTATGTGCAAGCATTAGCTTACCTGTAACATCACCAACAGCCCATAAATTAGGAACAATTTCATTTCCACTTTTTACTCGCATTTTATTATCTATTGGGATGAACCCCTTCATTGTCTCAACCTTTAATTTTTCAAGATTTAATCCATCACTATTAGGACTTCTTCCAGTAGCCACCAAAACTGCATCAACCTCTAATTTCTCAACAATTTTTCTCGATTGTGGATCAGTCAATTCAATATTAACTGGGCATCCAGGAGTAACTTTTGTAGCGAAAACATTAGACTTTGTCTCGATATCTCTAGACTGTATTAAGTTTTTCTTAGCAATTTTTGTGATATCGGGATCGAATGTCGGCATTATATTCTTCAATGCCTCTATCATCGTAACTTCGCATCCTAAAGCAGTATAGACATCCGCAAATTCCAATCCAATATAACCGCTACCTATTATGGCAATCCATCTTGGCAACCAATCAAGCTTTACAGCCTCGTCACTTGTAAAAACCGTCTTATGATCAATTTCAATCCCCTTGGGAACAAAAGGAGAAGATCCTGTTGCAATTATTGTGTTTTCACATTTAAAAATTTTATCAATTCCATTTTTATCTCTTACCCCTACTCTCTGATGCCCCTCTATTCTTCCAACACCTCTTATTATCTCAACACCGCTTCTTGTAAGGGTTTTTGTTAGATTTTCTCTAATATTTAATACTAAGTTGTTTGCATGATCAGCAATTTTAGATCGTTCAAATCTTACAGGAGAAGTATGAATCCCCAGCTTAGATAAATGTTCATGATTTGCGATTTCTCGAACCTTTCCGCTTGCGGCTAAAAGAGCTTTAGAGGGAACGCAACCCTTATTAACACAAGTGCCTCCCATATCTCTGGACTCAACTATCGCAACCTTTAACCCTTTTTCAGAAGCATGTTTTGCAGCATCAAAGCCTCCATACCCTGCTCCTATAATTATTAAATCGAAATCAAATTTAGAAGTAGTCACTTTTTATTTTTTTAAGGTTTGAGTTAATGAGATTCTCTTGCGCTCAAGTAATAAAGGAACGGCAACAGAAGCAACATTTAATGATTCTACAAGCTCACTATGCGGAATAGTAATTGTTTCATTAAAAGCCTCTTTAATATTATGATGAACACCAGATCCTTCATTTCCCAAAATCAAAGCAGTTGGCTTATTCCAATCTAATTCCCAGTAAGGTTTTGGAGTTTGTTCTGTTATTTTATTAATAGTGCCCGTAGAAATTATCTGAAAACCTTTTGAAGACAAATCATTTAGAGAACTTAATAAATCATTTATAATTTTTGATTCTTCTCCAATTATTCTTTTGTACGGGAGATAAAATATTGATCCGCAAGATGCTCTTAATACTTTCGGACTCAATGGATTTGCACCTCCTCCAAGAAGAATCTTATTTACACCAGCCGCTAATGCAGTTCTAAAGAGATTTCCTAAATTACCAGGGTCTTGAACTCTATCGAGAACAAGGATAAAGTCATCTTTTTTTTCATAACTAAACTTTGGAATTACAGTTTTTTTGATTAATGCAGCAACCCCATCTGGATTTTTAATAGAAGTTGCGGATGCTAAGACTTCTTCAGTAACTTTTGTAATTGTTGATTGGGAAATTTTGTTTGCTAATAATCGATTCTTATTCAACCATATTTCAGTGGCAATTACCTTGAAAGGTAAATTTCCAGAGCTGATTAATTCTTTAATTAGATTTGTTCCTTCAACACAGAAAGAATCCTCTTCATTTGAGGGAAGTTTATCTTTAAAAGCCCTAAACCTCTTAATTAGAGAATTATTTTTACTTGTAATTAAAAAATTTATCTTTTCTATGATGAATTTAAAGTGCGGCAACAACCATATTTTAATTTCTTAGGAATTTTTAGCAATTAAATTAATGTCATTGCTTTTGTAAGATGTAAATTTAAATGCGGATAGGGAGATTTGAACTCCCATGACTAAAGTCACATATACCTGAAACATGCGCGTCTACCAATTCCGCCATATCCGCAAAACATAAAATCATTGAAAAATTAAACACATAATGGGGTATTATATGCTTAATAATTTCCATTAAGAAAGGGTAGACTACCAAATCTTAATTTGTCATTATAAAATCAACAAATTTAATTTATGAATGGTTTGCGATAGAGAAAATAAGTCAGATCTTAAATTCCAGAATTTCAAGATAAATGGCAATAGAAGTTTAAAAGGGCAAATAAAAATTAGTGGGGCAAAGAACTCATCATTGGTATTACTTGCGGCATCCTTACTATCCGACGAAACAATAACTCTGACAAATGTTCCGAATCTGACAGATATTGATAAAATGAAAAACATATTAAAAAGTCTTGGAGTTCTGCTTAAAAGTGAAGGAGAAGATTTAGTAATTAGTCCACAAAATTTACATCTTTGCGAACTTCCTTATGAACTTGTTAACGGATTAAGAGCTAGTTTTTTTTGTATTGGCCCCTTACTAACAAAATTAGGAGAGGCGACATTAGCGTTACCTGGCGGTTGCAAAATAGGGGAAAGGCCAATTGAAGAACATATAAAAGGTCTAAAGGCTTTAGGCGCAGAAATTATAATTGAAGATAGTCTTGTCAAGGCGAGAATCAATAACAATGAACAACGTCTTAAAGGAACAAATATAAAACTTAATTGTCCCAGCGTAGGAGCCACTGAAACTTTGATAATGGCTTCAACATTAGCCAAAGGTAGAACTATCATAGAAAATGCAGCCCGAGAGCCTGAAGTTCAAGATTTGTGCTTTATGCTCAATAAAATGGGGGCAAATATATATGGTGCTGGTCAATCGAAAATTATTATAGAAGGAGTTACTAAACTGAAGGGTTGTTCTCATAAAGTAATCCCCGACAGAATCGAAGCTGGGACTTTTTTAATTGCGGCCGCCTCAACATTTTCTTCAATAACAGTCTCACCAGTAATTCCAAATCACCTTGATTCAGTCATAGAAAAATTAAGAGAAAGCGGCAGTAAAATTACTATTAATGGCAATTCTATATCTATAAAGACTAATTCCATCAAAGCCGTAAATATTCAGACTGCTCCTTTCCCTGGTTTCCCAACAGACTTACAGGCTCCATTTACAGCATTAATGTCTATTGCTAATGGTCAATCAAAAATCTCCGAAACCATATTTGAAAACAGAATGAGTCACATTAAATCTTTAAATCAAATGGGAGCATCAATTGTAGTTGAAGATAATACAGCACTTATAAATGGAGTAGAGTTTTTAAATGGACAAAGTCTTAAAGGTCAAGATTTAAGATCATCAGCCGCCATCACCATCGCAGCCTTAGCGGCAAAAGGGATTAGTCGTATTGAAGGTCTCGAACACCTCGATAGGGGATATGAGAATTTTGAAAATAAATTAAGTAATATTGGTGCAGAGATCTCCAGAGAAAATGCAAAAAATATTAATCATGAATCTAAACTAAGCTTGGATAAATCAAATAAACAAACCAAGAATTATCAAGCCGCATAAAATTATTCCATAAAAATGTACTTAGCCATAAATTTAGATTATACTTTTAAAAGTAATCTGGGAGCGTGGTGAAATTGGTAGACGCACCGCACTCAAAATGCGGCACCCTCGGGTATGTCGGTTCAAGTCCGACCGCTCCCACTCTAATGAATACATATAGTAGATTTAATATTTCTTTCAAAAAAGGGAAGGGATGTTGGCTATGGGATGACAAAGGTAAAAAATACCTTGACGCAGTCTCAGGAATTGCAACTTGTAGCTTGGGCCATAGCGATAGGGTTCTAAGAAAGGCATTAACCTCTCAATTAAAAAAACTCCAACATGTATCAAATCTTTACCAAATTGATGAACAAGAATTACTTAGTAAGTGGCTAACTGACCATAGTTGTGCGGAAAGTGTTTTCTTCTGCAATAGTGGAGCTGAAGCAAACGAATCAGCAATAAAGTTGCTCAAAAAATATGGGAACTTGATTGATAAAGAAAAAGAGTCAATTATATTAACTGCAAAATCAAGCTTTCACGGCAGGACTTTTGCTGCTTTGAGTGCAACAGGACAACCTAAATATCATGAGGGATTTAAGCCATTACTCAGTGGATTTAATTTTTTTGAATATAACAATATTGATGCAGTAAAAACGTTATTCGAGAAATTCAAATCAAGTAATCAATTCATATCTGGTGTACTTATTGAGCCAATTCAGGGAGAGGGAGGCGTTATAGAAGGCAATAAATTCTTCTTCAAGCAATTGAGAGAACTATGCACTGAACATAATGCATTATTAATCTTTGATGAAGTTCAAAGTGGTGTTGGTAGAACAGGCAGGTTATGGGGATATCAAAACCTAGATATTGAACCTGATGCTTTTACTCTTGCCAAAGGCTTAGGTGGTGGTCATCCAATTGGCGCATTATTGGTAAATAGAAAAGCAAACATCTTTAATCCTGGGGATCATGCAAGTACATTCGGGGGTAATCCTTTTGCATGTAAAGCAGCACTAACAGTATTAGAAGAAATTCAGAATAGAAATTTGCTGAAGAATGTATATTTAAGAGGTAAGCAACTAGAGGAAGGATTAGAATTAATTTCCCAAAAATTCCCTGAATTAGTAACAGAAAAGAGAGGTATTGGGCTACTTCAAGGGTTAGTTATCAAAAAAGAATATAAAGATGCTAAAGCTATTGCAATGAAAGCATTAGAAATGGGTCTACTTATTGTTCCGGCAGGGGGTAATGTAATTAGACTTGTACCACCTTTGATCATTTCTTCTAACGAAATTAAAGAATTAATAAAAAGGCTAAATCTGATTTTTGAAGCAATCGTAAAAACAAATTGAATAATTATAAATACGATGCTTTAGCTTTTTTATCCAAAGATAGTGAAAAAGCTAATATTAAACTTGGTATAAATACAATTAAAAAAGCATTAAATGAACTTGGAAATCCTTGTAAAGATACTCCGGCCATACAAATAATTGGTACAAATGGTAAAGGTTCGATTGCATCATTTATTGAAAAAATACTTTTTTTCTCCAATATTGATCTTGGAGTGACAACTTCACCTCATCTTTTTGATATTACTGAAAGAATAAGAATCAATTCAGAAAAAATCGATAAAAAAGAACTGAAGAGCATAGTACGGTCAACTAGAAATAGATTGAAAGATTATGCACTTACTCCTTTTGAATTAATACTCTGCTGTGCAATGCAATTTTTTGATTCCAATAAAGTTGAACTTTTAATATTGGAAGCTGGATTAGGGGGCAGGTTAGATGCTACTACCGCTCATGACTCAAGAAAAATCATAGCAATAGGAAAAATAGGACTCGATCATAAAGAATATTTAGGTCAAACCATTGAAGAAATAACGAAAGAGAAAGTTGCTGTTATTGAGAAGAATGCTTATGTTGTTAGTTGTAATCAATGCAGAAAAGTAGAGCAACTTATTAATGATAAAGTCAGACAAGTTGGAGCAACCATTACCTGGACAGAACCTCTTGATGAAAAATGGGATATTGGCTTGGGAGGTTATTTTCAGAAGGAGAATGGATCAGTTGCTGTTGAGGTCGCTAGTATCCTCATACAAAATGGATGGGACATAAGTAAAGATCATATAAAAAAAGGTATTGCAGAAGCGAAATGGCCAGGAAGATTAGAAACTATAAATTGGAAAAATAATAAACTTCTCGTCGACTCAGCACATAATCCTTCAGCGGCAGAAGTACTTGCTAAAGAAAGAAATAATTGGAGAAATGAAGAAAATGGTATTTACTGGATTATTGGCGTACAAAAGAAAAAAGAAATACGTCGAATTATAAAAACAATAGCTAAGCCTAAGGATAAAATCTTATTGGTGCCAGTTCCTCATCAATCAAGTTGGAAATTAAAAGATATAGAGGACTTAGATTCTAACGAAATCAATATCATCGAATTTAATCATTTTCTTAGTGCCTTGGAATATATTGATAGCCTTAGGGAATGGCCAGATTGCAATCCAGTTTTAACTGGTTCAATTTTTCTTGTTGCTGAATTTTTAAAACATGTCCAAGAAATCAAATAACATATTTTTCTTTTTTATTCCATCCTTCTAATTTCCCTGGATTTAATAAACCTTTGGGATCAAATCTTAGTTTTGCTTTAACTTGATCTGAATCAATCACTCCAAGTCCACCGCCCTCGACAGTTAAGGAATGAGGATTAAAAATAATTGCTCCATTTTGCTTACAATTACTTATTATTTCATTTAGCTCATTTTCATCAGTCCATTTAAAAACTGGCAAAGCAGCGAGTCTTGGAACTCCATGCTGAGATACAGCCTCGATATGCCAAAGTATCTTTCTTCCATAACAAGATCTTAAATTATCTATTAATTCCATCTCCTTATCAAAGGGTAAAAGCATTTGTAAATACGTCCAGCTTTTATCTTTTGCCCGAAGTTGAAGAGTTGTATGGTTCCAAACTAAATCACTGATTCCACTCACAAGGTCATTCTCTTCTCCAAAATTTTCTATCTTTAAACTATGTTTTTTACATATCATTTCAACAGTTTTAATACCATCTAAAGTTGACTGAATTAAAACCTTATTTGAGATGGAATTTTCGTTAAACCATTTAGGCATTTTTTCAACAATACCTACTTCAAGAATTGTTCCTAGTTTTAATTCAATAGCGGCACCAAGGCAAATCTTCAGAATATTTATTGCTTCTTCAAGATTAGTGCAATTAATAACAATGTAATGCCAACTATGTTTAATATCAGTTGATAAAGTGAGTGATGTAATTATTCCATTTGTTCCATAAGCGTGATTAATTGCCTCTGATTCTTGAGTATCAAGTTGTATTAGCTTAGGACTCTCATTGAGAGTAATTACGTCTAATCCAATTAAATTGCCAGGATCCCTGAGAAATCCCCATTTCACAGAGCCAATACCTCCTGAACCTCCTGAAATGAACCCTCCTATAGTTGCTGTTCTCCATGTGCTGGGCAATAGTCTTAATTCTCTACCTTTATGTTTTAATACATTATTTAATTCACTCATCAAACATCCTGTTTGTACTTTTACAAATCCTGTATCAGGGTAAAAAGTCTCGACTTTATTCAGGCAATTCATCTGCATTACTACCCCACCCGATAATGGAACTGATTGTCCGTAATTACCGGTACCTGAACCTCTTATAGTCAAATGTAAGGATAATTCCCAACACTTCTTTGCTACTTCCAAAGCCGCCTGAATACTTTTTGGCCTAACAACTAGATCTGCCATGCATCCATCTAACTTTGATTGCAATATTGGGGAATAATTATAAAAATCCCTAGATAACCTTTTTAAATCATTTGTATCGTCAAGAACCTCCAAATCACAAATATGCTTAAATTCATCCATGACTATTGAATTTTGTTTGACCATTTCACGTGACAAAATCTACTTATAAAATATAAATCATTACTCATACAAACTGCCTTTAATAAAGACATACCTATTTTTATCATTATTAAATACATCAGCCCAACAAATCCCATCAATTACCACAAAATCAGCAGGACAGCCTTCTTTAATGATTCCATCCCAATCTAGATTCAGTAACCTGGCGGGGGCATTACATAAAGCTGAAATGGCTAATCTATCCCAAGGATTAAGCTGCAACATTGGTAAAACAATTGTCATCAAATAAAAAGGATCAAAATTTCCAAATGGGTACCATGAATCCTGAACATTATCGCTACCAATCGAGACATCTATGAAATAATTCTGCAGTTGCTTAATTGGGGCTACTGGTCTCTTTAAAGGAGTGTTAAATTCATCCCTATTTAGTAACCAGAAATTTGTTAATGGTAATGCAATTACTTTGATGTTTTTTGCAGCTAGCTCTTTACAAAGATTTCTTAATTTATAATTTTTAAGAAGAGAAATACTACTCAAGTGACTGCAAGTTATGGGGACTCTGATTTTTAGTTTCTTAAGAATTCTTATTAGCAGATTTATTCCTAAACCAGGATTTTGAGAAGACTCATCTATATGAAAATCAACTTCTAATTTATATTTATCTGCCAACAACAAAGTAGTTTTTATTAAATTAGACAACTTTTTTTTATTAAATGGAGGCACAATAACACCACCAATAATTCCATCATTTCGCTGGATCATTCTTGCTAATTCTTCGCCATGATTAGTACTCCAATATTCCAAAGGCGCCAAAGCTACAAATTGTATTTTGACGAATTTACTGTATTTCTTTTTTAAATTGAAAAGCTCAGACCAAATAGCAATATCCTGGGAAATGTATGTATCTACATGAGTTCTTATTGCTCTATAACCATTTTTTATTGCTCTATTAATGGAATCTTCAGCTCTTTTAAGGACTTTGTTTGATGTCCGTGTAATGTGTTCTTCTAGATTAATCAACAGCGCATTTTCATAGGTTGATTTAAAATTAGGATAATCCACCCAAGTAAATGACTTATCAAAATGTGCATGAGCTTCAACAAATCTTGGGAATAAAATCTTACTAGGTTTTGCGTGATGAATATCGTATCTAATATCTGATACAAGACCGTTTTCCCAAGATATTTGAATTGGGGTTAATCCCTCATTATTTACAGTTAAATTCGTTTCATCAGGAACAGAGCATAAAGATCTTGGTACTAATACATTTAAACTTCCAAAGTTACTCACAAATTTTCCATAAACAACTATCTAAATTATAAATAAATGATTAATCTTTGAGAAATAATTCAAAAGTTACTGAAAAGATAAAATTTATATGAAATCTGACAAATAAGTTGTTAGATTCATATATGTGAGGCGGGCGTCGCCAAGTGGTTAAGGCAGCGGCTTGTGGCGCCGCTATT
>CAJWWR010000016.1 GCA_913048245.1 uncultured Prochlorococcus sp.
GAAAATTTTGTATTCCCTGAGGAGGTTCTTCCACGTGGAAACGCCCTTTAATAATCTACTTAGAGCTCCTAACCAGTCTATCGAAGAGACTGGTTATGCTTGGTATGTAGGTAACGCAAGACTAATTAATTTATCTGGACGCCTACTTGGTGCTCATATAGCTCACGCTGGCCTGATAGTATTTTGGGCTGGAGCAATGATGCTTTTCGAAGTTAATCATTTCACATTTGACAAGCCTATGTGGGAGCAAGGTCTAATTTGTATGCCACATGTAGCCATGTTTGGTTACGGAATAGGTCCTGGAGGAGAAGTAACTGATGTTATGCCCTTCTTCCAGGCAGGTGTAGTTCACTTGATTGCTTCAGCAGTACTTGGATTCGGTGGTATTTACCATTCATTAGCGGGTCCAGAAAAGCTAGAACAAGATTTTCCTTTCTTTTCTACAGATTGGAGAGACAAAAATCAAATGACTAACATTCTTGGTTATCACTTGATAGTACTAGGTGTAGGAGCATTAGCATGGTCCTTAAACTGGTGCTTTATCGGTGGAGCTTACGACACCTGGGCTCCAGGTGGTGGTGAAGTGAGGTTAGTCAACCCAACTCTTGATCCAAGAGTAATATTAGGCTACCTATTTAGATCTCCTTGGGGCGGAGCCGGTTCTATCATCGGTGTAAACTCTATCGAAGATATAGTAGGTGGACACGTATATGTTGGAGTAACGGCTATTATTGGTGGTTTATTCCATATCTTTACTAAACCTTTTGGTTGGGCAAGAAGAGCATTTATTTGGAATGGTGAAGCTCTTTTAAGTTATGCGCTTGGCGGAATATGTGTTGCAAGTTTTATTGCCTCAACATTTATTTGGTTCAACAATACAGCATATCCTTCAGAGTTTTACGGCCCTACAAATGCTGAAGCTTCTCAAGCTCAAAGTTTTACTTTCCTTGTTAGAGACCAAAGAATTGGAGCCAATGTTGGTTCTACAATGGGACCTACTGGATTAGGTAAATATCTTATGAGATCACCAACAGGGGAAATCATCTTTGGTGGAGAAACTATGAGATTCTGGGATTTCAGAGGACCATGGTTAGAACCACTAAGGGGACCAAATGGTTTAAGTTTAGAAAAAATTCAAAACGATATTCAACCTTGGCAGGTTAGAAGAGCAGCAGAGTATATGACACATGCTCCAAATGCTTCTATTAACTCTGTAGGAGGAATTATTACTGAGCCAAATGCTGTTAACTTTGTTAATTTGAGACAATGGTTAGCTGCTGCTCAATTCTTCTTAGGTTGGTTTACTTTTATCGGACATCTTTGGCACGCAGGACGAGCAAGAGCCGCTGCCGCTGGTTTCGAAAAAGGAATCGATAGAAAATCTGAACCAGCGCTTGAAATGCCTGATTTGGACTAAACTAAAAGATAAAAAAACCCTGCTTACGCAGGGTTTTTTTTATGCATAAATATCTTTTTTCAAGAGTTCCTTTCTTAACCAAGGTAAACTTAAACCCATTACATTGCTGAAACAACCATCAATTTTTTCTATAAACTTTCCCCCTCTACCCTCTAAAGCAAAACCACCTGCGCATTGAAGTGGCTCTAAACTATTAACATAGTTCTCAATCTCTAAATCAGTCAATTTTGCAAAGTATATTTTTGAAACTACCACTTCCTTGACTATTGTTTTTATACTAAAATTTTTTGAATCTTTTTTTGATTCGCAAAATAAAAGAGTATGGCCAGTGTATAAGTGACCCAGTCCACCAGACATCCTTTGCCATCTATCAAAGGCATCTTTTTTAGAAGTTGGTTTGCCGAATAACTCTCCATTAAATTCAAAGATCGAATCACAACCAATTATTTCTACAGAATTATCTAAAAAACCATGAGAATCATAATCATTAGAAACTTTTGTCAAAACAGCATAAGCTTTAGAACAAGAAAGTTTCAAAGCTAGTTTTGAAACGTTCGTTTCTTGAACAGAAGCTTCATCAAAACTGCTAGATATCTGAATAAAATCTATCCCAGAATTTTTTAGTATATTTTTTCTTGATTTAGATGCAGACGCTAGAATTAACACAACAAATAATAATTTGGTAACAAACCTAATAATTTTATAACCAAATATCAAAGAATAATGAAATCCACTACAAAATTCATTTTAAAACAGAAACCTATCATGGTTCTTGGTACGTCAAGTGGAGTTGGGAAGTCTATAACTGTTGTAGCTATATGTAGAGTGTTAAATAATCTTGGGTACAATCCAATACCTTTTAAAGGCCAAAATATGAGTAATAATGCTTGGGTAGATCCTGAGGGAGGAGAGATGGCTTACTCTCAGGCTCTTCAGGCCTTTGCATCAAGGATTGTCCCCTCTACTGAGATGAATCCAATTTTATTAAAACCTCAAGGAGACTCAACAAGTGAGGTAATACATTTGGGCCACAGTGTTGGGACAACATCAGCAAAAGATTATTACAAGGAATGGTTCAATCCTGGGTGGGAAGTAATTAAAGATGCCATAAAAACAATTAAAGCTAAATATAGAAACTGCAAATTAATTGTTGAAGGAGCAGGGAGTCCAGTTGAAATGAACTTAAAACATAGAGATTTAACTAACATGAAACTCGCCAAATACCTCAATGCAGATTGCATCCTGGTAGCTGATATAGAAAGAGGGGGCGTTTTTGCTCAAATAATTGGAACATTAGAACTTCTAAGTACAGAAGAAAGAAAGCTAATCAAAGGAATTATTATCAACCGCTTTAGAGGGGATATTGATTTATTTATAGAAGGGAAAAGATGGATTGAGAAAAAAACAAACATTCCAATTCTAGGCATATTACCTGTATTGGAGAAAATATTCCCTCCAGAAGACTCATTAGACATACTAAACAGAAAGCCATTAATCAATACTGAAATAATTAATATAGGGATAATAAAATTCCCATCTATTAGCAACTTTTCAGATTTCGATCCTCTAGAGAATGAATCTTCAATACAAATTCAATGGATTAAGGAAGCTCAAGATTTAAAGAAATTCGATCTAGTCGTACTGCCAGGTAGCAAGCAAACATTAAAAGATAAATCCTTTCTTGAAAAAACTGGTCTTCAAGAAAATATTAAAGATTATTCTTATCAGGGTGGTAACATTTTTGGAATCTGTGGAGGCTTACAAATTCTAGGAGAATACTTAGAAGATCCTCACCTGAAAGAAGGAGGGATTAAAAAAGAATCAACATTCACAAAAGGCCTATGTTTATTACCTATTAAGACAAAATTCAGAAATATAAAAAAAACAAAACAATTAAAATGTCAATCTTTGTGGCCATGTAAAGCAGATATTGAGGGATTCGAAATTCACCATGGATTTAGCTACTTGATTAATGATAGGAAGTCAACAAAAGTCAACCCCCTCTTTAATTGCCAAGAGCTTGGCTGGTACATAGATAATGGAAATAAAGGAACCATTTCAGGCACATACATACACGGTATTCTTGAAAATGATGAATGGCGTCAATCATATATAAATATGATTAGGGATAAAAGATGTTTGCCAAAATTAGACAAAGAATTTAAAAAATATAAAATAAAAAGAGATTCAATAATTGATCATCTTGCGAGTCAATTTGCGGAACACATCGATATTTCATCACTAACAAATTGAAATCCAAGAAGTTAAAAATTAAATGGCCCAATAAGCACATTACTTTTGCATATGAAGGTGATGATTGGTTTCAAAATGCAAGCAAAGCTGGGATAAATATTCCTACAGGTTGTCTAACAGGTAGCTGTGGCGCATGCGAAATTGATGTTAATGGAGAAACAATTAGACCTTGCATAACTTGTGTTGAATATAAAAACAGCCTCCAATTAAATGTAGATTTTACTTGCGATCCTTTTTGGGAAGAAAATCATTAAGCTATTAATTTTTTTATTCGCCAAAGCAAAAAGGAGTCTTAAATGGATTTATTGATAAAAAGAATTATTGCTCATAAATATTTTTTCTTCTTTTTTTTATATGCGTTAGGTATAGATTTGAATAGTTTGCCACTACCAGCAGCAAAAGCAAAAAAGTATTTATATAGGCCATAGTATTAAATTAGATATATCTATAATTATTTAATCATAAAAGTCTAATTATATAATTAATCTCAAATGAAAAATCCCAATTAATATGGACAAGTTATTTCATATTTATCTGTATAGCTATTAACATATCCTCGATAATCTGAGTTTCCTTCAATATATTCCTCCCAATAAACTTCTTTCCAACAAGTAACTTGTTTATTTCGTGCATTCGCAGGAAATTCAAAACTTTCGGTTTCTAAAGCTTCTAGAATTTCTTCCCAAGTTAAAGCATAAACTGGAAATGAAAAAGTCAGAATAGATATTAAAGAAATCAAAATACGACTTTTTTTCATGTTTGATAGATAAATATTATTATGATAATTGATCCTAAGTTAGTAGAAAAATATATTCTTGGCGATATATAAATAGAATTAAAAATCAAACACTAGGTATTAATTTATATGATTTGCTTAAATTACTTTTTCATAATAAGGATTCTTGACTTATTTAACCGTGAGTGAATTCACTATATTTGTATTAATAAACGGAGAGGGTGGGATTCGAACCCACGAATAGTTGCCTATTAAACGATTTCGAGTCGTTCGCTTTCAACCACTCAGCCACCTCTCCAATTAGAAAATTATTATAGATATAAATTTCTAATTTAATTTTAAGTATAGCTATCGAATGATTAATCCCAACCAGCATTTATCATTAGCTTGATTGCTAAAGAATTATAATCTCCAAGTTCTTCAACGGTAACATCATCAGGAACAAACTCTCCAAAGTTTCTTACTATTTCATTCTGGTTAACCTCATTTAATGGATGCTCAAAAGTTGGTTCTGCCAAACCACTACTTCCATCAGGAGAAGCAAGATATTCGAGAAGTAGGATAGCCTCTTCTTTATTTT
The DNA here is from genome assembly GCA_913048245.1 of uncultured Prochlorococcus sp. Lineage (GTDB taxonomy): Bacteria > Cyanobacteriota > Cyanobacteriia > PCC-6307 > Cyanobiaceae > Prochlorococcus_A. The sequence continues at coordinate 4,987 of CAJWWR010000016.1, forward strand.
CTGCATACTTAGCAAGACCTCCAGCACTAATATTTACATGGGCTGGATTAGGAATAATAACTGTAGTTCTATCAGCATAAAGCTGATCCCTTCGACCATTAACTCCAGCTAACATTCTGGCAACATAATAATGATTTACAATTCCAACTCCACATTTCTTCTGTGCAACTGCTCTAATTATTGCGATATCACCTGAATAGAAATCTTGCGCTAAATTATCAATCATTCCATCTAACCATTCACTTGTTTCCTCTTCTCCTTTATTAACAATCTGATTAGCTACAAGAGATTGATTATAAGGACTTTTCCTGTTTCTTAGGCAAACAAGTCCCTCAAATTCTGGCTTTGCTAAATCTGTATAATCTGTAATATCGTTAATATCTATACCTGCCTTTGCAAGAACCTTAGGATTAGCTACCATAACCCTTACTCTCCTAGTAAGAGCGTACCATTCTCGATCTGAATCTTTCAGCCCCTCTGGGACGTAACTCTCCAAAAGCTTAGAATCTATTCTTTGAAGTAGATTTGAATCCGCCGCTTCTGTAATTCTTGCAGCATCGACTAGCAATATTACATCTGCATTTGAATTAGAACCCTCTCTTCTTAATCTTTCAAGAAGTTCAATACCTGCTGTTTCAATCAGCCTTACTTTAATTCCTGTTTCCTCAGTAAATTGTTTAAAAACATATCTATCAGTATCGTAATGTCTTCCTGAATAAACAATTACTTCCCTTTGTGTAGATGTTACTGGGATATTTAAATTCAATAAAAATGTAAATGTTAAAGCAGAATAAAATAACTTCTTTAGTTTTTGCACTTTTTAAAATTAGTATCTATGTTTACTTTATATCTAATAAAACAACAAGAAATCTAAAAGAATTTTTGTATACAAATCAATGTATCAAATTTACAATTGGCTATGAATTATTTAATCTGCGATCTCCTTAACAATGATGAGATTAAATTGATATTAGAGGGTCTTAGTTCGAATAACAAACATTGGGAAGACGGAAAGAAAACGGCAGGTAGTCATGCTGCAGAATTGAAACTAAATCTCCAATTTGATAGAAATTCAGAAGTTTCAAAAAAATATACTAATTTGATTTCAAAAAAAATAACTAGTAATGCACTGATTAAAAGTTTCTCATTATCTAAAAAAACTCATGGATTAATGTTTACTAAGTCAACAAAGGGAATGCACTACGGAAGACATATAGATAATGCATACATGTCATCCGGAAGAGCTGATCTCTCCTTCACAATATTCTTAAATAGTAAAGACACTTATGAAGGAGGTGAGCTTTCAATTGAAAATATTAACAAAGAAGAGAATTTCAAATTAGATGCCGGACAAATCATCATATATCCAAGTACATATCTTCATTCAGTGCAAGAAATAATTAAAGGACAAAGAATAGTATGTGTAGGCTGGATTGAAAGTTATGTAAAAGGCATTGAAGAGAGAGAATATCTATTTGAGCTAGACGCTGGAGCAAGAAGTTTACTCTCCAAGTTTGGTCGATCGGATGAACTAGACCTAATATTTAAATCCTATTCAAACTTTTTGCGAATTCTTGGTGATTGAAAAGAATCATTTGATACAACAAAAAGAAAAAGAGTTTCTGAATAATTAGAATAATAGGAGATAAACAATAATGATATGTCTAAAAAAAGTTCGATAGCGATTTTTATTGCTGCTACAAGCGCATTAACAATATCTGCATCAGATCAAAACACTGTTAAAGCTGGTGAAAATGACCTTGGAGGTCTCAAAGAGTGGAACACAGATATGCCTATTGATGCTGATTTCATGCTGGATGAAACAGCACAGAAGTTAGCTGATGAAGCAGAAGAAGAAGGAGCATGTATTCCAATAGGAGAGGGAGAAAACTGCTGGTAATTTAAAAATTACTCAACTCACAATTTAAAATTTCTAATTTCTAATTTTGCAAAAAAAAAGGGTCTCTTTTAAAGAGACCCTTTTTTGAATGAATACTTAAATTAGAACTTAAATGTTGTTGTAAGAACAGCACCAAAGATATCATCATTAGTATTAGATACTGAGGCCAAATCAGATCCTCCAAATATCGCAGGAGTTACTTCTACAGAGTCATTTAACTTGAAAGAATAATAAGCTTCCCACAAGAATGGATCAGTCTCTGAAAGTGTTCCTGTTGTAAGTGAATTTGCCTTAACAGGCTGACCAAAAGCGATACCGATACGATCATCAGGCTGGAAAAGGTCATACCACATTAAACCTATAGCGTAACCACTACCTTCGGCCACATTTTCATCGTGAGTGCTACCGAAGTCAATAGTGTCATAACCAACAGAAATTGTTGGCATTGCAGTACCTGTTTCAGAAGGTCTCCACCAACCTCTGAGAGCCCATGCAGTTGCATCTGAAGTGCCAGTACCGCTATTTGATACGCCACCAGATGGTGTTACTAAATCAGTAGCGTAGTACCCGAAGGCAGTCCACCCACCTGACATTTGTCCATAAGTAGCAGATAGATGCCAGTTATCGTCTGTATAGGCAAGCATTGCTTGAACTTGGTTAGCGTCTTCTTTTGTTAGACAACCGTTATCTGAATCACCACCTTTACAAACAAAATTCAGACCCAAAGCAAAGCCATTATCGTTCTCGTACTTAAAGCCAGCTCCAACATCTGTACTCGCACCAAATACGGCACCATTTCCAGTAAACTTAAACGCTTTAAGTGCACCTGGTCGATAAAGTGAAACAGTTGCAGCATTCATATAGTAGTTTTCTATCCTTGGGCCGACAAAAGCAGTAATGCTTTCTCCAATTGGGAATGTGTACCAAATCTTATCTACTTTAAGATTTTCGGTTGTGTCTTTCGCTTCGATGTGATAAGAACCTGGCTTATCCTCAAATGCAGAAGGCCAAAGACCAGCCTTGAGTCGGACATACAAGTTGTCATCTCCAGTAAAACTAGTATTCAAGTTCATCTGGTATACATAACCTGTAGTCACAGACTCTGTTGCGCCAGTTTTGATTTCATTGGCGTTATCAACAGCACCTATAGCGAATACAGCTTTACCATCTAGAGTTGTAGTTGTTGAGAATGAAGCTGCTTCAAAGTCATTCATTCTTACTTCGAGTCCATCAACACGAGCAGTAATAACCGCAAGTTCAGTATTAAATTCTTCAATAAGAATTCTTTCTTGAGGTGTAACTTCAGCGGCTTCGCCTAAGCAAAGATTAATAATAGTGGCTGCATCGTATCTAGATAATCCTGATTCAGGAAGAGAAACATTACAACCTCTAGCCTCAGCCACTTCCTGAATAGACTTATAAGTCCATTCTCCTGGCTGAATTGTTTGAAAATCGCTATTTGAAGATACTTCTGTAGTCGATGAATAACCACTCATATCTTCTATATTTATGTCAGCAGCTTGCGCGCCAATTGGGGCGATCATTCCCAAAGTAGCACTAGCAACCAACATACGTTGGAAGAGTTTCATTTTACCTCACACTAAAAAACCCTATAAAAGGGGTATTTAAACTGTATTAGGAATAACAAAAACTTGCCAGATCAAATGGTATCACTAGATTGTATATTTTTTTACATTTATTTGTATATTATTTTTTTTCTAAGCAAATTTGTTATTTTCCAAGTGGGAAATTTAATAATTCGCGTTCTTTAATCCAAGAAGAGGCGACCTCTTTTGCAAGATTTCTTATTTGATCAATATATTGGGCTCTGTCTGTGACAGATATTACCCCTCTTGCATCTAACAAATTAAAAGTGTGGCTGCATTTTAAAACAAAGTCAAGGGCAGGATATGTAAGATTCTTCTGGACTAGTGACTTTGCTTCTATTTTATAAAGTTCAAATAATTTTCTTAGGTTTTCTGGGTTAGATTCACTGAAGTTAAAATTACATTGATTTTTCTCGAACTGAAGCCAGATATCGCTATATGTATATCTTTCATTCCAATTTAGATCCCAAATGCTTTCTTTGTTCTGAAGGAACATTGCTATGCGCTCAAGTCCATAAGTAATCTCAATTGGAACTGGATAGCAATCTATTCCGCCACACTGCTGAAAATAAGTAAATTGAGTAACTTCCATTCCATCAAGCCATACTTCCCAGCCAACTCCCCATGCCCCAAGAGTAGGTGACTCCCAATTATCCTCTACAAATCTAATATCGTGACTTTTGGTATCAATACCTAAATACTCCAGAGAATTCAAATAAGATTCTTGGATTTCCTTTGGAGAAGGTTTAATTATTACTTGATATTGAAAATAATGTTGAGCTCTATTTGGATTGTCACCGAATCTACCATCAGTAGGTCTTCTACATGGCTCTGTATAGGCAACAGACCATGGTTCAGGACCAATAGCTCTTAGAAAGGTGTGTGGATTCATTGTCCCTGCACCTTTCTCAGTGTCATATGGTTGCATAATCAGACAACCATTTCTAGACCAATATTTATTGAGACTTTGGATAATATCTTGAAAAAACATATTTATGACTTAAAACCAATTTGAATTGAAAACTTAGATTTATTTCTGCCTTTGGAGATAATTTTTGTTATCAGCAGTAATTAACAAAAAAAGAATTATTCCAGATAAAAAAATAAAAGTAACTAAGATCTGCAATACTTGCAAAAACTGCTGAGAGAAAAGACTTTCATAATAAAAACTATTAAAAGACATAAAAATAATCTCATAAATTAAAAGAAAAAATCCAGAGGGAAAGGGCCATAAGTTTGCGACCCTAACGTATGATCTTCATATTGACATGTTAATAAAATTCCTTGACCCAGGCCATCTTCTGATCTTATAAAAACATTTCCAGTCTTTTGATTACCTTTAAGAAAGACCTCTCCAGGCGCGGAAATATGGTCAAATGATTTAAAAGAAATTACAGGATATCTTGTTAACAATGATCTTAATGATTCTTTGGCTAGCACATCCTTGGGAGCCATTATACCTATTGTTATCCAGTCGGAAAGATGAATTTGCTCATCAATCTCTAATAAAAGATTCTTTTTCTGTGATAATTCTAAATCAGGTGCTGATCTAAATTTATCCAAATCTTTTAGTTGATTAACTTCTGAGTGCATTTTGTACTAAAGTCCTTAATTCATCCAAAGGTTTTTCCATTCCAAGCCCACATCTTGGAATTAACATCAACAAAATTAATATAAATCCTTTCTGGTGCTACTCCTAATTCCTTGGTATAAAATTCACATATTGAGCTAGACATCTCATCTGGACTTAGAGATCCAATAGATTTAATTTCTATGTAACAACTGGGCGTATATTTTTGATCAAAGTAGATAATTTCTGGATTGGATAATTTAACCATTACAAATCTTTCAGGTTTATTTGTAAGAGTTGAAATTAATCGCGAACTTTTTTCAACAAAATCCTTTTTATCTTCAATTTTTGCTGAAGTTGAGATATTTAATAGAGGCATTTACTTTAAGTAGTAATTGAATATTTATATATATTATTACTCTTATAAAGAAATTTAGAATTTACTACTTTTAAAGAATTCTTAAAATTGATTTCATTCTTACCAATAATTAATATCACTCTTTTAAGGTCTATTTCGTAAAAGCGTTAGATATAAAATTAATTTTTTAAGAGATTCAGAAAGATATCTTTCATAAATCCAAGTTAATTTTTTTCTCGCATTAAAACAATCTGCCTATTAAGTTAAGTTAGATTCTTATTTACTTTGAAAATCTTAACACCCTATCAAAGAGAAAAAATTGATGAAACAGATGATCTGCAATTTTACAAAAATCCCAGATTTATATATCATCTTGATTCTAATTTCAGAAAACAACTGACGAAAGTTTATAGTCAAGAGTTTACTGAAAATTCGACAATTTTAGATTTAATGTCTAGTTGGGACAGTTATTTGCCATTAGATAAGAAATATAAAAGGGTAATTGGGCATGGTTTAAATGAAGAAGAATTGAAGAGAAACAAATCACTTGAAACATTCTGGATACAAAATTTTAACAAGGAACAAAAAATCCCTCTTGAAGATAAAAGCATAGATTACTGTTTGATAGTTGCAGGTTGGCAATATCTTCAATATCCAGAATCAATTGCTTTAGAAATTTCAAGGATACTTAATGACAAGGGGAAACTATTAATCTCTTTTTCAAACCGTGCATTTTGGACAAAATCTCCAAATATATGGTTAAATTCAAGTGAAGAAGATCGTATAAATTACGTAATTGAAATTCTTACATCAAATGGATTTAAAAATACTAAAGTTGAAAGAAAATTCCTATTAAGCAATAATTCTTTTTTAAGTTTTTTAAATAAGGATCCTTTTTATTGCATAATCGCATCTAAGGAATAAAAAATCAGCTCATCATCATTGATCCTTAATATGGTTGCATTTCCTAAATATGTATAGAATTGGTTAGTCAGAATTAATATTCATGGGATCAAAAAGAGAGAAATACCCAGAAAAATGTCCCTGGGATCTTGGGCCAAAACAACATCTTGCTGATAAAGGGAAGTGGACATTGAGGCTTGGAGAAGCCTGCGTTAGCTTTAGCAAAAACAAATTAGATAATAATTATTTTCACGTTATTAGCAATGAAAACGAAGAGCAAATTCTCGCATTTAGAGCAAGACTGCTATATCAAAAATTACTTGATAAAGGATTTCGTTTAATTGACTAAAGGTGAACTAATTTAAGGTAGTTAAATTATTGAAATTGTAAGTTTGAATAATAGGGTTGCTTTGATCATCCAAATGCATAATTAAACGTTTATTTAGAATCCATAAATCATCATAGATATTTATAAACTCGTCCAAATAATTATATTTTGGTGATATGGGCACCTTTGATTCTTTTTCTAACTGTTGACTAGTATATTTTTTACTTAAGAATCCTTTTCCCGTATCCAAAAATTCCTCTACAAAGATTTCAACAATAATCCCATGAATATTTCTAAAAACCATATTTATCTTATTATCTTTAATACGATATTTATCTCCTTGATTCTTCCCTGAGACAATCATTTCAAGACCTCTCTCATTATCACTTATAGGGTCAAAATTATTTTCTGAGTGAACTCTTTCAAAATCTCTTTTTACCCTGTGTATTGTAACTTCAAATAATTGCGCGGTTATTAATTTGGCTATTTCATCATTTTTAATATTGCATACATCTACATTAAATTTCTCATTTACTGAAAATTCTCCTTGATAAGAAGCTTGATTATTAGAGTAAAGACAACTTCCTTTATAACCTTTAAAATTGCCTGGCCATGTATATCTTTGGTTATAAGCAATTTCAAAAAAAGTTTTGCAATTTAATAATCTAGAAGACATATTTTTTTATTAGATGTTTTTATATTAATAAAAAAAGCCTCCCTTTTAGAGAGGCTTTAGAGATTCTTTGTTAATTATTGTTGGGTTATTTTTGCATTTTCAATACTTTCAAATGCTTGACCAATTTTCTTGAAATCAAATCCCATAGCTCTTAGCGCATGCCATAAATGACCCTGCAAGAAGAAAAAGCCCAAATAGAAATGAGTATTAGCTAGCCAAGCTCTTGAGCTATATGCCCCAGAACCTAAATCTACAGAGTCGATGAAATAGGGAGCAAATTCAAATTGTAATTTGAGAGGTTCTCCATACAGATCAACAGGATAAACAGTGGTATTCGTAGCGCACCAAAAAGCTGCGACAAATGCCATATAAGAAACTCCAACTACAGAGTAAGACAAAATAGCCTCAGCACCTAGAAGGCCTTTCCCTTTGAACTCTGTGTATTCACCAAATTGCTTAGTAGCGATATGGAAGATACCCCCAAAAATTTCAAGGAATGCAAGGAATGCATGTCCTCCCATAACATCTTCAAGGCTATCTATTTTTAAGAAATCAAACTGATGATTCCAAATAGCAGCAATGTCGAGATTATAGATGACCTGCCTTGTTGAACCTATTGCAGGATCATAAATTCCGTGAATACGGGCCCATTCGACAAACCATATTGCTCCAAGGCCGAGAAATATTAAATGATGCCCAAGAATGAATGTCAATTTGTCAGGATCATCCCACTTAAAATCAAATTTCTGAGGTTTACTATTTTTAGGATAATCTCCTAAATTACCTGCAAATTTGTTGGAATGAAGTAATCCGCCGGCTCCTAGCACAGCTGAAAAAATTAAATGCAAGGTTGCAATTACAGTAATACCGTAAGTATCAGTAATTACACCATTTTCAATACCTCCTATTCCTAACCCTGCAAGGTGAGGGATACAAATTAAATTTTGTTCTCCCATTGGAATTGTGGCGTCATATCGAGCTAATTCAAATAATGCGAATGCTCCTGCCCAAAACATCATTAATCCAGCATGAGCAGCATGAGCAGCGATGAATTTACCTGATCGGCCTACAACTCCAGAATTTCCTGCGTACCAATCATAGGTAACATCAGATTTTCCGTAATTTTGTAACACTTGTTTTAAATAAACAGCAAGTTAAACATATTGCCTATCAGGTAGATTTTTACGTAATCTTTACAGGCATTATTGAAAATGTAAATAAGAGTCTCTGCAAAAGAACAAATGTTACATCTACAATTTATTTATTAACCCAAAGAAGGTATCTCACTCTTTAATTGTGATGCCCAGCTCTCCAATCGAGAATCGGTTAAATCAGATTCGCTATCTTCATCTAAAGGCAACCCGCAGAAACTTTCTCCAATAACACTTTTTGATTCATCAAATGTATAGGAGGATTTGTCAACATAGCCGACCATTTCTGCTCCAGCCTTCTGAAAATAGCTATGTAATTCTTCCATTGCATCGCAGTAGTTTTCAGTATAGGTAGATGAATCTCCTAAACCAAAAATGGCCACTTTCTTACCAGTTAAATTAAGTTCTCCAATTTCTTCCAAAATTGAATCCCATGCAGTTCCTGACCTTTCCTCGTCAGCACCTGTATTCCATGTGGGAATACCACAAACTATTCCATCGAGTGCCTCAAATTCAGAAAGATCATCTACATCAGAAACATCCTTAGGAGATTCAGCTGAAGAAATAAAGTTGTGAAGACGATCAGCGACATCTTCAGTTTTTCCAGTTGTTGTAGCGTAGTAAATTCCTACAGTCATAACTTCAAAATAATTACCTTAGAATAATAAAATCTAAAATCAATAAATTAATTCTATAAAAAACTTTTTCATGTAAAATTTTATACTTTATTAAGTTAACAGTCCAGATTAATTATCCTCTTAAAAAATGCCAGAGCACAAACTACAATCTAAACTAAAAGAATTAATAAATGACCATAAAATACAAAATAATAAAAAATTCAAATTGATAATATTTACAGGGCTACTAGGAGATTTTGATACTTTCGAATATGCACAAAATCTGCATGAATTTACTAAATCAAAAGAATATAAAGATAATCTAGAAATTTTATTTTTTGCGATTGGGAGCCAAAAAGGTAAAGAAAAATTTTGTAATTTTACTGGACTATCACCAGATCACTTGAAAGTATCTAGCGATAATGAGCTACATAGTAAATTTAGAATTTCTCAAGGGTTAGATATTGGATTTGGGTCATGGATTAACATGTTTCTAATGTTATCAGGATTCTCCTCTACAAAAACAATAAAAGAGGTCTTAAGAGGCTATACAGGCGATAAGAATGGAAAAGAAATCTTTCAAGATTCTCATCAAATCAATCTGTTTAATTTTTTCAAGTTTTCAGGAGTCCTTTTCAAGAATACTTTTGGGAATGGTTATTTAAGGCCATTTGAATTGGCCACATATAGGTTAATTAACATGATAGAAATTATTAGTAATTGGAATGACTATATATTAAATTCTGATTTTCTTACGCAAAGAGGAGCTACTTTTTTATTAAATCCTGATGATGATTTGGTTTACGAATACCATGCTAGAGAAATACTCTCATATTCAAAAGACATGAAGGAGCCTCTAAGATTCTTAATTGATTATTTAAATAATGATTGAATTTAACGTTGAATTTTTCGGATACTCTGCTGCTATTCTCACAACTCTTGCTTTTCTGCCTCAGCTAATTAAAACAATAAAAACAAAAACCGCAGATGACGTTTCCTTAATTACATTGATTATGTTTTTAGCAGGAGTTGGTTTCTGGATAATTTATGGCATTAAAATATCTTCCTTACCAATATTGACAGCTAATTTAATAACATTCTTCCTAAATACACTAATCTTAGTCTCGAAAATTTATTTTTCAAATAAAAAACTTTAAGAATATATATGTTAAAAAAAAAGTTTCGCAACTTATATCTTCAACAATTGTCTATGATCTTATTTAATTAAAAAAATATTTTGAAAACATCTAAATGCTGGGTTTGGTTTAAAGGGAATTTAAATAGTAGTGGTTATTGGAAAGACGGTTTCACATGCACATTTGATGAGAGTCCAGGCATCATTATTGAGAGTCCAGCTTACGTAACTTGCAGAGTACCTAATTGGAGAGTCTCAACCAAAGAACCTGAAAATTTATCTAAAGGCCCTTCAATTCCTGATAATGCCATCTGGAAAATAATTTAGAGATAAAATTTAAACTCTTTTTAAAATTTTTAATTTTATGAAAGAAAATTTATGCAGATAGAACATATCCTACTTTTCTCAATCATTCCCTTTTTAACAATAGGTTTTATCTTTGGGGAAAGAAATCCAACTGCATCGGAAAAGATATCAACTCCACTAGTAAAATTTGGCATTCCAATAAGTGTAATGGGATTGTTATTAAAGAATGGAGTTGATCTCAATTTGTTGAGGTCTGCAATAGTAACATTCCTTACCATCTTATTTTTGATTGTCATTATAAATTTAATTCCTCAATTAAAAAAAATATTTTCAAGTTACACATTACAGTTTAGTGGGCTAATTGGAAATACTTCATTTCTTGGCATCCCAATTGCAATGGCACTTTTACCCCCCAGTACAATTGATTTAACAATAGGATTTGACTTAGGTACAACTTTTTTTGCGTGGCTGTTTGGTCCTTATCTATTGCAAAATAAAAAAACAAAGAACAATTCTTTTAATGTCAGGGAAATTTTAATTGGTATTATTAGTAGCCCTGCTTCAAAAGGGATTATTGGAGTATTAATTACCTATCAATTGGGAATAGAAACTTACTTAGGAAAGATTTTATGGATTCCAGCAATCATAATTATTTTTCTTGCAATAATTGTTGTTGGAACAAGACTTGGAATAATAATGAAAAAAAGGGAAAATATAATTGATTTTTCAGGAGGATTACAATATTCAGTTTTATTAAAACTTCTGATTTTTCCATTTATTTTTTTCATACTATCAATGCCATTAAATTTTACTAAAGCCGAAATTGCAGCTCTAATTCTCCAGGCATCAACTCCAACTGCAATTTCAACGATACTGATGGCAGAATCATATAAAATCAATCAAGACATTGCTGCAAAATCAGTTTTTGTAACTACGATAATTTCAATTTTCTCTATTCCAGTTATTAGATTCTTTTTATTTCCTAACCTAACTAATTAGAAATCATGGCTAGTAAAGCTTGAGCATGGAAGGTTAAATTTGTAAATATTAGATGCAGAAATCCACATAATGTCTTAAGATTTTCTTTATGAACTCTATTGACCCTAAAAATGAATATGTACCACTAAGCGTGAAAATCTCTTTAAGAAGGGATACGCTTAGGCTTCTCGGAGAAATGGCTTCCGATATGGGCATAAGCATTAATGAAGTTTTAAGCTTTCTAGCGGAGGATTCCGTTATTGATCTTGAGTTAGATGAAGAAATCAAAGAGATCAAAATTCCAAATAAATGTAGCCTTGATGATCTAAAGGTTGCAATAATGAAAAGAAAGCTGAACTAAAACTTTTCTGATTTGTCTGTTTTCCAATTAGAAACGTATCCATAATCTTTCAATTCCTTAACATATCTTTCAAGCTCCTTTCTTTCTATTCTTATTAGATGATAGATCCCAAATTGGCCCAGCTCATCAGATGAAATTAAACCCCAATTTTCTTTGCTATATGAATATTTATCTATTACGACAAGAAAAGTCTCAGCTTCATAATTAGGATTATCAAATATATTTTCTCTTCTATCTGATTCAAATCTTTCATAAAGATTTATAAAACCTTGAGGAGTATTTGATTCATAGAAAACTATTTGTTTAGTATAAAAATGTAATGAAGGTTTCCTAATACCAATCATTACTAAAGGTTCTTTATCTAATCGTAGTGAAATTATGCTTGTAGAAACCTCTCTGAGAGGAAGTTGCCTTGAGATATCAGTTAATTTTCTTATCGGAGGCATTAACAAAAGAATTACAAATAGGAATGCTCCCTGCAAATAAAGAATTGATCTAGAATGTTTGATAAATAAGTTGCATAATGAAATAAAGGCCAATAAAGAAAAAGATATTTTTAGCGTTGTTAGTAATCCAGATTTTTTTATATCTATTGCAAGATTTGGCATTTCTGGATCATTTATCAAAAGGAGTAAATCATTTGAAAAGTAAAAAGGTAAACAAAGTCCAAATAAAATCAAAGTTGTTAATAGCCATTTAAAAGATATTTTCCTAAAATTCTCTTTTACAAAAAAAGCACTTCTTGAAATTAGAATTGCGGCCGCAGGAGTTGCAGGCAACCAGTAACTCGGTAATTTTGTTGCTGAAATACTAAAAAAAATGAAAACTCCAAATAACCAGCAAAAAGAAAAGTAATAAAGAGTTTCAGAAACTCTTGTCTCGAGCTTGTAATTATCAACTATCCCTTTAACGGTTTGATAAATTCCATCGAATAGAAAAACGGAAAAAGGTAGTGAGCTAATAACCATTATATAAATAAAGAACCACCATGGTTCAGCATGATTATTAACTACAGAGGTGTACCTTTGCAGATTATGGTAACCGAAAAAACTATTCCAAAAAGCACTGCCCTCTTTAACAATTTCGGCAATATACCAGGGAAGACTTATGCATAGTGTAATAAAAAGTCCGAAAACTAGATTTATTTTTTTAACTAGATACTTCCATTTTTTCTGGCCAGCTAAATATAAACTTAAAGTTAAAAAAACTATTACACCTGCAACAGGACCTTTTGTAAGTATGGCAAAACCTAGAAAAATCCATGGCCACAAACACCTGTTTTTTTTAACACTTGCCATACTCCTCCAAAAGAGGAGGAGACTTACACCTATAGTGCCACATAGTAAGGAGTCGCTTACTGCGGTTCTACTCCAAATAATTACTAGAGGAGACAATATAAAAGCAATTGCGGCAATTGCAGCGGCCTCAAACTTTTTTTTTCTTTCTTGAGGCCAGCAAATTAAGGTATCTCCAATTGTAAGCGTCATAATTATAGAAGCAAAAGCTGAAGGTAACCTTGCTGATATTGTTCCAAGATTATCCCAAGCTTCATTTCCAGGAAGTGAATAAAATAAGCCCATTAGCCAGTAAATCAAGGGTGGCTTGTCGAAACGGAACATACCATTTACTTTTGGAGTTATCCAATCACCAGATGCTGGCATTGATCTCGCCGCCGCAGCGAAAAGAGGGGGAGTTTCATCAACTAATCCTGTATCACCAATCCCTAAAATAAAAACCAGAATTGAAACAGCTAATAAAGGAATGCAAAAAGCTAATCTCTTATGGGTCGTAATAAAAGTATTTATTTCTTGTTTCATGAGAATTCCTTTATGGCCATTTCGAGCCAATTAACTACTCTTTTAGCAAATGATAAATATGAAGCATTCTGCTCAACCCATTTTCTACAATTTCTACGTTCGATAGAATTGATTTTCATTAAATAGGATATCAAACTGTCTTTATCTCCTGCTTCCACTAAAAAACCTGTTTCGCCATGTTGAATAATTTCACCTGGCCCGCCTTTTTTATAAGAGATTACCGGAACCCCGCAAGCTAAAGCTTCAACAACAACATTCCCATAGGCTTCATTCCATTTTGGAGTATTTATCAAAGCCCTGCATTTTCCAAGTTCTTTTTGCAGTAAGGATGTTTCTAGAAAACCTTTCCAAATTATTACTTCTGAAGAGAATTTCTTTTCTATCTCCGATGCATATTCTTTGTTTTCAATTATCCCCCATACATGTAGTTTCTCCCCCAATTTATTAGCGGCATAAACTGCATCCTCTAAACCTTTTTCAGGGGTGACCCTCCCAACCCATGCCAAGGGTCCTCCTCCATTGCTCTGAAATACATATTTATTTAGCTGGAATCCATTACCAACAATTTGAGGCTTTTGTATAAATGAATAATCTGATGCTTGAACTTTTGTGTGAAAAGCAAAATTATTAGGGAAACGAGAATAGATATCAGCAATAACATCATTAATTGCTCCGCTTTCATTAGCCATGCTTATTAAGTGAAATATAGGTATTTCAATATTCATTGTCATCCAAATAGGCAACCAATCATAAGAGAGGTTTAAAATTAAATCTGCATTTTTACTCAAGGATATTGCTTTCTCTACCATAGCTACCAGCAAAGAATCTCTTGGAATTTGTATGTGAGAATTATAGTCCTGATGTTGCCAACTTTTTTGTTCGCTCCCTTTTACGGTAAATAATTCTGCACCATTAATTAATAAATTAGATTTATAAGGTGCAACAACTTTAACAGAATGTCCCAATTCAATTAATCCACTAACAAGCGAATTTAAAGTCAATTCAACACCTCCACCTCTTCCGCTACCTAGATAACCAATAGGAGTGCTAATCAAAATCAAACGCATATTTTATTTTGCTACAGGCAACTAATTTAAAGTGTACTATCAGTATTATTCAATTCCCAAATCAATTTCCTTTGACTTACAAAGAAAACAGATATCAAGACAAACCCTACTCCGATCCATTGAACAAACGTTAATCTTTCATTCAACCAAATTCCACCACTCAATAGGGCAAATACAGGAGTTAAAAATGCAAGCGTGCTAAACCCTGTAATCTCTTTGTTATTAGCAAAATAAAAAAATAAACCGTATGCAATAGCTCCGCCAAAAATACTAGTGAAAGCCATCAATCCCCATTGATAAATAGACCAACTAGGAAGAACTTCATAATTAGATGATAATAGATGTCTGATTAATAAAGGAAAACTTCCAAATACCATATGCCAACCTGTAACTGCTACTGGATCGCTTTTAGTGCAAGTAAATCTAATTAATATTGTTCCGATAGCCATCGATAAAGCCGCAGCAAGCATCCAGGCCTCTCCTACATTAAATTGAATATCTGTGAGACTAGTTTCAGACATTAGCCACCATTTCTCTAAGAACTCTTGAGGGAAACCCAAGAAAATGATCCCACCCAGGCCAAATAGCAATCCAAGCCATCCGATTGGATTTATTAGATTGCCAAATATTGCTCTGGCTAATATTGCAACCAATAATGGCTGTGAATCTATTAAAACTGAACCCAGTCCTGCGCCAGTCTTTGAGATGCCATAAGTAAGAAAAAGCTGAAAAAAAGTAGCGTCTACAATTGTAAAAACAACAAACCATTTCAAATCACAGTTATATATCCTTAAATCTCTTTTAAGGAAATATGTTGTAATCAGAACAAGTACACCTGCTGGTAAAAGCCTCAATGAAGCCACTAATTCAGGGCCACCACTTGAAACTAGTGGAGTCATTGCTGACATTGAAGTACCCCACAATGCAAATGGAAGTATCATTAATAACCAATTTAAAAATGCATTCATTAAGTCTGCTGATAAGCTTTTTACAGTAGCTTTAGATTAGTACTAAAAAGAATGATTTGGCCCTTTAGACGAAAATCAAAAAAAAGATTGGCTCGTATTGTAATAGATGAGCCGATATCAAGTTCAACAAGAATATCAGTTCTCAAATCTCTTAAACAAGTAGAGGATAGGGAATTTCCAGCTTTAATCCTCAGGGTAGATAGCCCAGGAGGTACTGTAGGAGATAGTCAAGAAATTTATTCAGCAATCAAAAGACTAAGAGCAAAAGGATGTAAGGTTGTAGCAAGTTTTGGCAACATTTCAGCATCTGGTGGAGTTTATATTGGTGTAGCTGCTGACAAAATTGTAGCTAACCCCGGAACCATTACCGGTTCAATAGGTGTCATTAT
>CAJWWR010000017.1 GCA_913048245.1 uncultured Prochlorococcus sp.
TGAAGAAAATAAAACTGGTTTAACTTTTGCTGAAATGGATAAAGCCAAAAAAGATATTTATAGTCACAGAGCAAGAGCAATAGAAAAAATAATTCCTGAATTAATTCAAATTTTTAATTAGTCTCTTATCCAAGATCCATGAAGTCCATGAGGAATATTTAATGGGAGTTCGTAAACTGCTAGCTCTTTCATGTCTTTTGAGTCAAGAATTACTAAATCACTACCTCTTCTTTTTCCATTCCAAACAATAATTAATAAGAAGCCCTCATCTTCAATTGAGGAGTTTTCTTTGGGAACCATTATTGGCTCGCTAACAAATCCTCTAGGGAATGCTGACCAGTAATACTCTTCGTTGGTATTTAAGTTGATTTTTTTTATTGCTTGAAGTGGTCCATTTCCTGATTTCTGTTCGGTTGACGCCATCCAGGTAAAGGTTGCTTCCAAACCAATCAATTTTGGATTCACTGTTGCAAATTCGCAACATTGTGAACTTATGGTCGTGATATGGGAAGACCTTTCTTTGATATTTATTATTGATCTTTTCAATTTACCATCTGGATAATTTTCGAAATCTATTTTTCTAAAGTTTTCGTCTGGTCCAACAGAAGGAAAGTCATCATAAAATATGCTATCTAAGATTATATTGTCGTCTTTTTCATATGCATTCACATGATGGAAAACAAACCCTTTAGGAGCATCAATTATCAATGGAGATTGCCCCTTAAACAAGCCGCTTTCTCTTGGTATTAAGATAAATTTTGCTGTTTTGTTTGGATTAGATTTTAAACATTGTGCGGCTCCTTTTTTACCCATCAAAAATGGAATTGGATTAAAATCAATTGCATTTTGAAGGAAAATTGCCCAATTACTCGTAATAGCAAAATCATGAAGGAATGAAAAACCATCAAATGAATCTTTCCGATCGAAAAGTAACTCTCCAGAATTACTCCCAGAATTGGAAAATTCCATAAGTCTTATGGTGCTTTTAGGACCAGTTTGGACACCAAAAGTTACTAATAGTTCTGAAGAGGCTTGAGAATTTAAATCTAATTTAGGATGAGCGCTAAATGCTTCATTTTCTTTGAGTACTCCATTTAAAGTAGATAATCCTATTGTTTCTAGGCTTTTAGGATCTAGTGCATGAGGACCTGCCGCTTCCCACAAGGCAAGAAGTTGATCTCCAAGTTTAACAATGTGAGTGTTAGCAATATTTTTAAATTTAAGATCAAGGAAATTATTTAATAATCCGCCTCTCTTTTGAGTACCAAAAACTCCTCTATAAATAAATTTATTTTGTTTTTCTTCTTCAAGATATCCCTTCGTTCTTACAAATTTGTTTGTTATTTTTGCAATACCTTCTTTGAAATTTATTGCGGTAACCATTCCGTCGCCATCGAATGGGTGGTGAACCCATTGCTTATCCCTTTTAAGAATTCCTGGACCGTTTCTTAAAAGAGTTCCATTTAAATTTTTAATAACTTTCCCACTGGTTATTTTTAATTCCTCATTAACAAGTTCTTTCTCCACGTTTTGGTATGCACTTGACCAATCTTCTTGATTAAAAGAATTTTGGTTTTTAATTTTATTTTCTTGAAGACTAGTCACAATTTAAATATTCTTTTTTTTATTCTCGCTGAAAAACTATTTTTTTGTGGCTTTTTATTCAAGCCAAATTTATTTATTCGCTTTCAAGCATTCCTTTACTGCTAGGAATTGTATTTGCTCTTCTTGAGTCAATTTCAGTAGCCATCCTTAAGGCCCTTGCGAAAGCTTTAAAACTTGCTTCAACTATGTGGTGAGCGTTGACTCCTTGGATTTGATTAATGTGTAAAGTAATACCACTATTGTTCACAAAAGCAATAAAGAACTCTCTCACTAGTTCAGTATCATAGTTCCCTATTCTTGGGGATTGAAGTTGTAAATTATATGATAGATGAGGTCTGCCAGAACAATCTAGAGAGACTTGGATTAAAGCTTCATCCAGAGGGGCAATAAAGTGTCCAAATCGATTGATGCCTTTTTTATCCCCTAATGCCTTTAGAAAAGCTTTACCTAGAGCGATCCCAACATCTTCATTGGTATGGTGATCATCTATGTGTGTATCACCAATAGCCTTTATAGTTAAATCGAAAAGACCGTGGCTTGAAATTTGATGAAGCATGTGATCAAGAAAAGGAATACCTGTATTAATTTGTGATTCTCCTCTACCATCTAAGTTTAGTAAAATATCTATTTTAGTCTCATTTGTTTGCCTTTTGATTTCAGCTGTTCTTAATAGTGACATGTTTTTTTAAGAGAGGAAATTGCTACTACATACCATTAATGCAATAACCTGCATCAACGTAAATAGTCTGGCCAGAGATTCCACTTGCTAGATCACTTAAAAGAAAAGTTGCGGTGTTCCCAACTTCTTTTTGAGTGACAGTTCTGCGTAAAGGTGCTTTCTCTTCTACGTTATGGATCATATCTAAAATGCCACCAATTGCTGAGCTTGCAAGTGTTCTTATAGGGCCTGCACTAATGGCATTGACCCTGACCTGCTTTTCAGGACCTAGCTCTGCAGAAAGATATCTTACAGATGCTTCTAAAGCTGCTTTCGCAACACCCATGACATTATAATTTGGAATTGCTCTTTCAGAACCAAGATAAGTAAGAGAAACTATACCGGATCCATCATTTAAAAGTGGTTTTGCAAATTTGCAGAGAGGAGCAAGTGAGTATGCACTTATATTTAATGCTCTATCAAAACCTTCCGATGAGGTCGCGCTATAATCTCCAACTAATTCATCTCTACCAGCAAACGCTAAACAATGGACTAGACCGTCAAATTTACCCCATGACGATTTAATCTCATTGAAAACCTCCTCTATTTGTTTTGGATTTTGAACATCCAATGGCAAAAATAATGTTGGATTTAAATCTTTTGTTAATTCTTTTACTTTTGATTCAAATCGGCCTTTCTCGTCAGGAAGATATGTTATTCCAAGTTCAGCCCCCGCCTTGGACAATTGTTGTGCAATCCCCCAAGCTATTGAACGATTGTTAGCAATTCCAGTGACCAGAATTTTTTTTCCCTTTAAATCAAGTAGCATCTGATTATGTTGTTTTTTTAATTCTCCTACAGAAAGTACCCTTGTTTGTGAATAAATGCAAAATATACAATAATTCTCAATTATCAGATTATATTTTTATAAAAAATTATGGTGAAGACTCAATCGCTAGCAGTTCCCCTCGGTACTAGATTACCTGAATTTCAAATGTTGAATGTCAATTCTGATAAAGATGAAACTTTTAATTTTTCTTATTTAGACAAGAGGCATCTACTCATAATGTTTCTTTGTGCACATTGCCCTTTTGTTAAGTATGTTGAGAATGAAATTTTAAGACTCTCAAAAGAAATTAAGGATTACATACAAATAATTGCTGTTTCTAGCAATGATGCTCTTAACTATCCTGATGATTCTCCTGTAAACCTAAAAAATCAAGCAAAAAGAAATAATTGGAATTTTCCATATCTTTATGATGAGGATCAGAGCTTTGCGAAGAGGCTTAAAGCTGCATGTACCCCTGATTTTTATCTATTCAGTAATTCTTCAAGGGATTATTCTCTGTTTTACCATGGTCAATTAGATAGCAGTAGACCTTCAAATGATATTCCCCTCACAAGCAAAGATTTATTAAGCGCTATTGAGGCTATAAAAACAGAAAAAATTTTTTCTCATCCACAGCAACCTTCACTAGGTTGCAATATAAAGTGGAAGGTAGGCTCTGAACCAAGTTGGTTTGGTAAAAGTTAAAAGTAAAAAGACCCATTTAAAACAGTTAAGGGTTAACATAGTTCTCATGAATATCCCCGCATTTACTTTAGACAGACAATATTCAGATATTGGTTCTTCAATCCAAGAAGCAGTTTCAAATGTTATTAAAAGTGGGCAATATGTAGGTGGTGAAGAGATTTTGAAATTCCAAGATTCCTTTGCTTCCTTAATTGGCGTCAAGTACGCAATAGGATGTAATAGTGGCACTGACGCACTAGTATTAGCTCTGAGAGCTCTTGATATTGGATCTGGAGACGAAGTGATAACCAGTTCATTTAGTTTTTTTGCTACGGCAGAGGCAGTAAGTATTGTTGGAGCAAAACCAGTATTTGTTGATATAAATCCAGCGACATATCTTATTGATATAGATAGAATTGAAAGTAAAATAACTGACAAAACTAAGGCAATTATTCCAGTACATTTATTTGGGAATCCGATTGACATGTCGAAGATTCAATCTATTGGAAAGAAATATAACTTAAAAATTATTGAAGATTGTGCACAAGCAACATGTACAACTTGGCAAAATCAAAAAGTCGGAAGTTTAGGGGATGTAGGATGTTTTAGCTTTTTTCCGACAAAAAATCTTGGCGCAGCAGGAGATGGCGGTGCTGTAACAACCTCCAATGAAAGACTTGCACAAAAAATAAAAGAACTGGCTGTTCATGGAAGCCCTAAAAGGTACAGCCATACTAGAATTGGATACAACAGCAGATTAGATGCCGTACAAGCCGCTGTTTTAAATGTCAAAATTAAATCGATCTCAAAATGGATTGGAGCACGTCAAAGAATTGCAGAAAATTATTTTAATTTAATTGGAAAACATAAAAGGATTTTTTTACCAAAAATAAATTCGGAATTTAAAAACCATTCCTGGAATCAATTCGTACTAAGGCTCCCCAATAATATTTTCTCTTTACAAAGAAGTTATGCAGAACTTTTTGAAACAGATTTGCATAAAAATAAATCGCTAAGAAATCTCATACAAAGTAGACTTGCTGAAAAAGGTATTAATTCAATAATTTATTATCCAATTCCTATACATGCGCAAATAGCATATCAGAACATTGACATAAATAGAGAAGACTTGATTCATACTGAGAGAGTTTGTACGGAAGTTTTAAGTTTGCCGATGTTTCCAGAAATAACGTATGAAGAGCAACAATATATTGCAACAAGCTTAAATTCTATTTTAATTGAGTACTCTGAATCTTGAAATTTTAGATTTCAGCATAAAGAGATTTAAAAAGTCTTTGTTGGATATTGTGATTCACTATTGGTTGAGGATAAGAGATACTTCCGATTTGAGAAATCTCTCCATTTAAGATTTCTGAATCTGGTATTTTGGATAACTCTGGCACCCAAAATCTAATGTATTCACAAATAGGGTCAAATTTCTTAGTTTGAGTAAAGGGATTAAATATTCTAAGAGGTTTAGGGTCCATTCCGCTGCTTGCGCTCCACTGCCAACCTCCATTGTTAGCCGCCAAATCACCATCAACTAGGAATTGCATGAATTTTTTTTCACCCATCTGCCAATTGCATATGAGATCTTTAACTAAAAATGAAGCAACTATCATGCGGCATCTATTATGCATCCAACCACTATGGTTAAGTTGCCGCATTGCCGCATCAATAATTGGAACTCCAGTTTCTCCATTACTCCAGCGTGTAAAGCATTTCTGATTATTTTGCCATGGAAATCTAGACCATTTTTTTCTATAGGGGCCATTAGCCAATTCTGGAAAGTGGAACAAACAATGTTGATAGAATTCTCTCCATAATAATTCTTTTTTCCAAGTCTCTATGGATGACAATCCACTTTGATTCTGAATTGCTAAATTAGAAGTCTGATCCCATATCCTTCTAATACTTATGGTCCCAAATCTTAGCGAGGCACTTAAGTAAGATGTTCCATCTTGAGCAGGAAAATCTCTAGCTTTTTCATAATTACTTATTTTCTTTGAAGATAAAAAATTATTTAATAATTTATCAGCAGCCTTTTCACCGGGTTTGCAAGGGCAACTACTTTTGCCAATAAATTTATTTTTGATTGCAAATTTTTTTAATTTTTCAGATGAAGATCTAATTAATGGATTATCAATTATGTTTTGTTCTAGATCTATTAATTTAAGATCAGACAAATCAAACTTTTTAAAATTCTGATAAATTAATTTTGACTTTAAGTTTTTATAAAATGGGCCATATACAGTATAGGGATTGCCATTTCCAGTAAATATTTTTGATGGATTCATCAATAAATGATCTAGAGATTCCAAAACGTTAATATTTAATCTTTGTAACTCATTTTTGACTTCGAAGTCTCTTCTGATCTCATAAGGTTCAATACCTTTATTCCATGCAACAAATTTTGCATTGATTAATTTAGCTATTTTAGGAATTAGTTTTATTGGTTCCCCTTCATCGACAATCATCCTGCTACCTGAGTGTCTCCATGATTGACTTAATTCTTTGAGAGATTCACCTAGAAACCATTTTCTTGACTCAGCGTTAAAGTCTAATTGAGAATTACTATCAAAAATATAAATGGAAGTTATGTAATGAGATATTTCAAGGGACTTCATTAAACTTTTGTTATCACCCAATCTTAGATCCTTTCTATGCCAAAATAGAATTCTTGGACTTTTCATTTTATATTCAGAAATTGTTTTGCTCTGAACCAAGCAGTGATGGTTTTTGCATCTAGTGCCTCTTCTCCACTGGCTATCAATTTATCTAATTTTCTGGGGTCAAGAATAATAATATTTATATCTTCATCAGGGTCTCCAATTGGTTGTTTAGTCAATTTGTTTAAATCTCTAGCAAGAAACAAATGAATTTCTTCATCCGCATATCCTGGAGCAGGAACAAGTAGCCCTAAATCATCCCATTGATTTGCCTTATAACCTGCTTCTTCTTGGATTTCTCTTTTGATTGAACTTAGTGGACTTTCTCCCTTTTCTAGAGTCCCTGCTGGAAATTCTAATAGATATCTTGAAACTGCAAATCTATATTGTCTAAGAATAATTATTTCTCCGTCATCAGTAATTGGAACTGCTAAAGCCGCTCCAGGATGTCTTATTAAGCCGTATTCACCTTCATGACCATTTGGCTGTTCAATTTTGCTAATTTCAAAACTAAATTTCTTTGATTTTAGCTCAGATATTTTCTCTTTAAAAATTGATTTTTTAAATAGAGGCTGATTATTCATTATCTATAATTTTATAAAATACATTAGCAATTAATTTATAAACTTGAAGATAATTTAGACAGTCCAATTAGAATCAGTTAGTTTTCTTAAGTTCTGATTTTTACTTAATATTTCAGATAAAGGTGTTATTACAAAATTCCTTTCAATAAATCTTGGGTGAGGCAATGTTAACTCTTTATTGTTAACTTGAAGATTATTCCACCAAAGAATATCTAAATCTAAACATCTGGATATCCATCTTTCGGTTTCATCTTCTTTAATTCTTCCATAGTATAATTCTAAATCTTTTAGTAGCGTTAAGATCGATTTTGCCTTCTCAATCGTAGGCTCAGCTAGTGAATTACTATTAATTAAAAGTAGCGTATTTATGTACTTTGGCTGTTGCCCTTCTACTCTAAATGGATCTGTTTCATATAAAGATGACCAAGTAAAAATACTTTCAGAATTTATATTTGTATTATTAGGATATTCAGAATTTTCCTTAATCCATGATTTTATTTTATTTTCTAAGTCTCTTCTGCATTTAATTAGTGTCTCAATAGGAGTGCCAAATTTGCTTTCAATATTTGCTCCTATGGATATACAGAGAGCATTTTTGATATTAAGATTTGATAATTCCACTCTAAAAGATGACTTTTTTGGATAAATTCTATACAAGAGATTTTAAGTGAAATTGGAACAAGAATTGCAAATTGAAAGAGAAATAAAACAAGCTCAACAAAAGAGTGATTCTTTTAGAGCATTCCCATTAGCCGCAATAACTGGCCATAATCTTTTAAAGTTATCATTACTGCTAGTTGCTGTAGATCCAAGTTTAGGAGGAGTAGTAATTGTAGGAGGTAGAGGTACAGGGAAATCAGTCTTAGCAAGAGGATTACACGCTTTGATCCCTCCAATTGAGGTTTTAGATGATGAATTTATATCTGAAAAATCGTTCGAAGCAAATAAATCTTACAGACCTATTAGTAGGAATGTAGATCCGAGTAAGCCTGAAGAATGGGATGAAAGTACTCTGAAAATTCTCCAGGATAATTTAGGGATGGATATTCAGTGTACAGAAACTCTACCCAAAAAGGTTATCCAGGCTCCTTTTGTACAAGTTCCTATAGGAGTTACAGAAGATAGGCTAGTTGGCTCAATAGATGTTGCTGCTTCTTTAAATGCTGGAGAACAAGTGTTTCAGCCTGGAATATTAGCAGAAGCTCATAGGGGTGTTTTATATGTTGATGATATCAATTTGTTAGATGATGGCATCGTAAATTTAATACTGGAGGCCAAGGGTAAAGAACAAAATAATGTTGAGCGAGAGGGTTTAAGTCTTTCTCATTCTTGTAAGAGTCTCCTAATAGCTACATATAACCCTGAAGAAGGGGTTCTAAGAGACCATGTGTTGGATAGATTTGCAATTGTACTATCAGCAGATCAATCCATTGATAATAATCAAAGGGTCGAGATCACAAAATCAGTTTTAAATCATGCTGAAGATAATTTAAATTTTTCTAAAAAATGGGCAGAAGAAACAGAAAATTTATCAACCCAGTTAATTTTGGCTAGGCAGTGGCTACCTGACATCAAGATTTCTCCACAACAGATTAAATACTTAGTTAATGAAGCTATTAGAGGAGGTATTGAAGGACATCGTTCTGAATTATTTGCAGTGAAAGTTGCAAAAGCCAATGCTGCGTTAAGAGGAGATGAGAATGTAAATTCTGATGATCTCAAAGTTGCAGTCAGATTAGTTATTTTACCTAGAGCAAAGCAATTACCCCCAGAGGATGATGATATTGAACCACCTCCCCCAGAGGATCAATCACCACCTCCGCCACAATCCGATCAAAATGAATCTCAGCCTAATCCTCCAGATAATAAGGAGGAACAAGAACAGGAACAGGAACAGGAACAGGAAGATGAATCTGATGCTGATGAACAAGAATCCCCAGATGTACCAGAAGAATTCATTCTAGATCCAGAGGCGTGTATGGTAGATCCTGACTTGTTACTTTTTTCTTCTGCAAAGTCCAAATCAGGAAATAGCGGCAGTAGATCTATTATCCTTAGTCAGACTCGTGGGAGATATGTTAAACCTGTAATCCCAAAAGGTAAAGTTCAGAGAATAGCTGTTGATGCTACTTTGAGGGCGGCCGCGCCATATCAAAAAAGTAGAAGGTTAAAGAATCCAAGTAAAAATATCATCGTAGAAGAAAATGATTTTCGTTCAAAATTACTTCAGAAGAAAGCTGGTGCACTAGTGATTTTTCTTGTCGATGCAAGTGGTTCGATGGCTCTTAACCGAATGCAAAGTGCAAAGGGCGCTGTTATTCGCCTATTAACTGAGGCATATGAGAATAGAGATGAAGTCGCTTTAATTCCTTTTCGGGGGAATCAGGCAGATGTTCTTTTGCCTCCAACCAGATCAATTACTGCAGCAAAAAGAAGGTTAGAAACTATGCCTTGTGGAGGAGGATCTCCCTTGGCTCATGGACTTACTCAGGCAGCTAAAGTTGCAAAAAATGCTATGTCTACTGGCGATATTGGCCAGACAATTGTAGTTGCCATTACAGATGGCAGAGGTAACGTGCCATTAAGTATCTCTCTCGGGCAATCAGAAGATGAGAATATTGAAAATGTCAATCTTAAAGAAGAAGTACTTAATGTAGCTTCGAAATATCCTTTACTAGGAATTAAACTTCTCATAATTGATACCGAAAGAAAGTTTATTGCAAGTGGCTTTGGAAAAGAATTAGCTGAAGCAGCGAAGGGGAAATATGTCCAATTACCTAAAGCAACAGATCAAGCCATAGCTTCAATGGCTTTAAATGCAATTAATGAAATTTGATTATTAGTCTGGGTATACCTCATTGAGGAATTTAGAAAGACCAATGGTTAAATCTCTGAGGGCCTTTGTTAATTCTTTATCTTTCATGAGACTTTGAAAATCATCAGTCATATCATCCATCTTCTCAGAGATTGAACTAGTTGCCTCTAGAGTCACTTTAATATCATCTAATGTTTCTTCATCATTAACGGAGGCTAAAATTTCGTTCAAATGTTGTGCTGCTATTGTTAGATCCTCAATCAAAGGTTTAATTCTTATTATTTCCTGCTTAGATAAGTAAACTAATTCATCAAGATTTTCTTGAGTTTTATCAAATTGCTCCATAGAATCAACGATATTCTCTATTAAATTCTCTTGATTAGATTCTTTTAGGATTTGATTAATTCTATTTGTAATGTTAGATAAGCTGGATAACTGTTTGCCACTAATTGTGTCACCCTCGCAAACAATTAATGAGCTTTGACATTGATCTGAGGTTGGTTTAGCAACATCTTCACTAAGTAATATGTCATTAGCCTCTAAAGACACTTGTACATCTCCACCAAGAAATGAATTTGTGGTCACTCTTGCAAATGTGGGCTGGGGAAGGATGATATCAGTATTATTAATAACAATTTTGGCTTCTATTGAGTTATTTTTAAAGATGATATCTTCTACAGAGCCTATTATTATACCTCTATAAGTGACGGGGGATTTTTTTGCTAATCCACTTGCATTTTCAAAAGAGGCAAAAAGATGCCAGCTTTTTGAAGAAATCTTAATTCCTCTGATCCAAAAGGAGAAAAATGAGAAAACTAAGACTCCTCCTAGTAAGGAAAAGCCTACTATTGAGTCACGAATGCTTCTACGCATAATTTTTACGCCTCATTTGGTTGCATAGGTCCATTAAGTTTCCCGTTTCTAAATTGGTAAACATAAGGGTCTTTAGTGGTTTGGAAATCTGCAATTGAACCTTCCCAGCGAATTTCTCCTCCATAAAGCATTAAGATTCTCGAAGAGGTCCTCTCTATAGTACTCAGAACGTGACTAACTACGATAGAAGAACCTTTAACTTTGTCATTTGTTTTATTGATTAAGTCCTCAATTCTTGAAGAAGCTATGGGGTCAAGACCAGCAGTAGGTTCATCAAATAATAATAGAGGCCTGTTGTCGTTTCTAATAGAATCCTCATTAATTAATGCTCTTGCAAAGCTCACTCTTTTTTGCATTCCACCGCTCATTTCGTTAGGAAACTTTTCTGCTACATTAAAAAGGCCTACCTCTTCTAAGCAATCTTTTACTATATCTCGAAGGTTTTTTTGAGATATATTTTTATTTTTGCGTAAAAGAAAACCAACATTTTCTTCTATAGTTAAAGACCCCAATAATGCTGGATTCTGGAAAACTAATCTGACATCAGGAGGTTCTATTTGATCAAGTCGCAGATATTCTTGCTTTTTACCAAAAAGCCTCAATTCCCCTGAGGTTGGTAAAATTAATCCAGCCAATAATTTTAATATAGTTGATTTTCCCGTGCCAGAGGGACCAACGATTGCAATTCTTTCTCCATCTTTTAATGAAAGGTTGATTTTCTTCAAAACATGATTCTGACCCCAATGCATGGATAGATTATTAGTTTGAACTGGTAGGGGATATTTTTTCAAAATACTGAAATAATTAAATAATAAAATTGATTCTTAATTACATATTGACTATATTGGAAAAATAAAAAAAGTATGTATGAATTTGATTTATAATTTAATAATAATGTTTACTTTTTGACAATAATAAATCTAGGTATTTTTGATGAAAAAAAGAAGTAGAAGGATAAAAAAAACTTTTTTAAATCTCAATAGATCTAATCTTGGTCTAGTTCGGAAAGTTTTTAGAATTTTAAGATGGCTTTTACCTGGATTACTAATAAAAAGATGGATGTTGACATCTGCGATTGGTTTTTTAACTGCAATGCTTGGGATAGCTATTTGGACGGACTTTGCCCCTCTTTTTTGGTTAATAGAAGTTTTCTTTTGGGCGATGACGGGCCTCTCTTCTGTAATACCTTCTCCGTTATTAGGGCCAGCGATTTTAATTGTTGGAATTTTATTGTTGGGATTAGGCCAGAATAGAAGTATAAATTCTATCCAAAAAGCACTTGTACCAGAGAAAGATACTTTTTTAGTAGATGCTTTAAGAGTTAAGAGTAAGTTAAGCAAAGGTCCAAATATAGTTGCTATTGGTGGGGGCACCGGGTTATCTACTCTTTTAAAAGGGTTAAAAAATTATAGTAGTAATATAAGTGCGATTGTTACTGTCTCTGATGATGGAGGAAGTAGCGGTCTACTAAGAAAAGAATTAGGCGTACAACCTCCTGGTGATATTAGAAATTGCTTGGCAGCTTTATCTAATGAGGAACCTATTTTAACAAGATTGTTTCAATATAGATTTTCAGGAGGGAGTGGACTAGAGGGGCATAGTTTTGGGAATCTTTTTTTGTCAGCATTAACTACTATTACAGGGAGTCTAGAAAAAGCTGTTCAGGCCTCAAGTAAGGTTTTGGCAGTACAAGGTCAGGTGATACCTGCTACTAGTATTGATGTTATGTTATGGGCTGAATTAGAAGATGGTGAGAAGATTTTTGGGGAGAGCCTTATTAGTAAATCCTGTAAACCTATTAGAAGAATTGGATGTGTTCCTGAAAATCCAACTGCTCCCCCTACTGCAATTGAGGCAATCAAGCAAGCAGATTTAATTGTGCTTGGTCCAGGTAGTTTATATACATCTTTATTACCTAATTTGCTTATTCCAGATATTGTTGAGGCACTGATTGATAGTAATGTGCCGAAGATTTATATTAGCAATTTAATGACTCAGCCAGGAGAAACTGATGGTTTAGATGTTTATGAGCATATTAAATCTATAGAAAGGCAATTATCAATTTTTGGAGTGAACCGAAGAATATTTAATTCAATACTATCTCAAGTAGAGTTTGAAGAATCCCCTCTTGTAGAGTACTACAGATCAAGAGGTGCAGAGCCAGTTAAATGTGATAGGAGGAAACTAGTTTCTGAGGGATATTATGTACTACAAGCACCACTTTATGCAAAAAAGATTATGCCAACTTTGAGGCATGATCCTAGAAGACTAGCAAGAGCTTTGATATATATTTACAAGAAAATAAAGAAATCTAGTCAGTAGGCATCTTGTAATTCATAAAAATCAGGTTGAATATAATCCTTTCTTAGTGGCCACCCTCTCCAATCTTCAGGCATCAATAATCTTTTTGGGCAAGGGTGATTGGTATAGTTTATTCCAAACATGTCGTATGTCTCTCTTTCTTGCCAATCACTTCCTTTGAAAAGTGAGTATAAACTTGGCACAGATAAATCAGCATCTCTTGCTAGAAAAACTTTAAGTCTTACCTCTTTAATTTGGTCTAATTCTTTAATATCACCAACTTCTATAAAATGATAAAAACTTACTAAACGTTTCCCTGGACCCTCATCATATCCTCCTTGACATTGGAGATAATTAAAGCCTAATGATTTCAATTTTGAAACTGCTTCATATAAAAAATTTGGCTTTACAGAGAGTACTTCAATTCCTAAATGATCGTTATCTAATGATTCATTTTGGATACCTTCAGAAAGAAGTTTTTTACTAATAATACCTCTGGTTTCGATGATTTCTTCTTCAGAGGAAGTTGAATTATTTTTATTAATATCCATTATTAATTCTCATCCAGTGTTGAAAATGTTTTATCAAGTTGATTTTCATTTTCTAAAGCAATTTCTTTATTAGAGGAAACTATCAATCTTTCAGATTCCTTATTGAGATATTTGCCATCATTTTCAGAAAAAATAAGATTCATCTTGTGGCTAACAGTAAAATACCTATGTGATTGTTTTGATTTGCTTCTTTCGAGGATGCTTTCATTACCAACCTTTTTTCTTAATTTGATCACGGCATCAAAAATTGCTTCAGGTCTTGGAGGACAACCAGGTAGATAAAGATCGACTGGTATTAGCTTATCAACCCCTCTTACGGCTGTGGTTGAATCGGCACTAAACATACCACCTGTGATAGTACATGCACCCATGG
This sequence comes from uncultured Prochlorococcus sp., assembly GCA_913048245.1. Lineage (GTDB taxonomy): Bacteria > Cyanobacteriota > Cyanobacteriia > PCC-6307 > Cyanobiaceae > Prochlorococcus_A. The sequence continues at coordinate 13,943 of CAJWWR010000017.1, forward strand.
CAATTACATATTTGGGTTCTGGCATTTGTTCGTATAATCTCACAAGAGCAGGAGCCATTTTCATAGTTACTGTTCCAGCGACAATTAACAAATCTGCTTGCCTTGGAGAGCTTCGGGGAACTAAACCAAATCTATCGAAATCAAATCTTGAACCTATAAGTGCGGCGAACTCTATAAAACAGCATGCTGTTCCATAAAGTAAGGGCCATAAACTACTCATTCTCGCCCAGTTATGCAAATCATCTAAACTAGTAAGTATTATATTTTCACTCAAGTCAGTAGTCACCTGAGGAGTACCCAGGGGATTGCAAGTTCCTTCTCTTATTTCTCTTAATGCTTTTGGGGAAAATGATTCGCTCAATTTTTTAACTCCATTCTAATGCACCTTTTCTCCATGCATAAGCTAATGCTAAAACAAGAATTGCAATAAATATTAGAGCTTCGATAAAAGCAAGCAATCCAAGTTTGTTAAATGCTACAGCCCAAGGATAAAGGAAAACAGTTTCAACATCAAATATAACGAAAACTAGGGCAAACATGTAATATCTTATGTTGAATTGAATCCATGCCCCTCCAATAGGCTCCATGCCAGATTCATAAGTCAGTTCTCTCTCACCTTTTCTTGATTTGGGAGATACAACAATATTAGTTATGAGAGCCAATGTTGGTACTGCGGCTGCAATAATCAAAAAGCCTAAGAAGTAATCATAACCGGGAAGTGAAAACATTTTTTTGTTAAAAATTCGCTGAATTAAATAAAATCTTTTAGAGTTCTAATAGATTAATGATAAAACGTGAGTGAAAACATTCAAACACCATCTGAGGAAAACACCACAGTTGAAAACTCAGTAAAAGAAAAACCAGCTCAATCAGACTTAAAGATTGAAGTTAATACTAATTTAAAACAAAATAGATTCGAATGTAGAAGTTGTGGATATATTTATGATCCGTCTGAAGGAATCAAAAAATTAAATATACCCCGAGATACTCCATTTATTGAGATTGATGGCAATACTTTTGCATGTCCTGTCTGTAGAGCTGGAAAAAACTTATATAAAGATATTGGTCCTAAATCTAAGCCAAGTGGCTTCGAGGAGAATTTAACATATGGATTTGGATTTAATAGTTTGCCTCCAGGTCAGAAGAATATTTTAATTTTTGGAGGCTTGGCATTTGCTGCGGCTTGCTTTCTTTCCTTATACTCTTTGCATTAAAATACTTAAATGAAAAATTTCATTAATAACATTTCGAATCTACTTGCCACGTTTTTACTCTGCTTCGTTTTGAGTAGTTGTTCTTCTACAGGCGTGCAGGTGGCTGATGACAGTCCTTGGGAACCTATCCAATTTGAAAATCAAGTAAATGCTCTTGATATTGATTTTGTTGATAATAAAAAAGGTTTTTTAGTTGGATCTAATAGGTTAATTATGGAAACAAATGATGGAGGTCAAACTTGGGAGGAAAGGTCATTAGACATTTCAAGTGAAGAAAATTTCCGTTTATTAGATATTGACTTTAAAGGTGAGGAGGGTTGGTTGATTGGCCAACCTTCTCTTGTGATGCATACTGTTGATGCAGGTAAAAACTGGACTAGATTATCTTTAGGTAATAAGCTTCCAGGTCAGCCATTTCTTGTTACTACAGTAGATAACGATAAAGCAGAACTGGCTACTACCGCTGGAGCTATTTACGAAACTGTTAACAGTGGGGAGTCCTGGGAAGCTAAAGTTGTTGATGCATCAGGTTCAGGTGGTGTAAGAGACTTAAGAAGAACAACAAATGGAGATTATGTAAGTGTTAGTAGTCTTGGTAATTTCTTTTCAACGTTGGATCATAATAGTGATACATGGGTAGCTCATCAAAGAGCAAGTAGTAAGAGAGTACAAAGTATTGGTTTTAAACCTGAAGGTAATTTATGGATGTTATCTAGAGGGGCTGAGATTCGATTTAATGAAGCTAACAATGATTTGGAAAGTTGGACGAAACCAATTATTCCAATTCTGAATGGTTATAACTATCTCGACATGGGCTGGGATCCTAATGGAGTGATTTGGGCAGGTGGTGGTAACGGTACCTTAATAGCAAGTAATGATGGAGGAAATACTTGGTACTCTGATCCTATTGCTTCAAGTCTACCAACCAATTACATAAAAATTCTATTTCTCAATGATGTTTCTTCAGAACAGGCTAAAGGATTTATTCTTGGGGAAAGAGGATATATCCTCAAATGGAAAGGATGAACCAGATATTTAATCAAAATTTCAACTTTTTTAGTTTCAAATAGCAACTGTCTGTAACCAAGCTGTAAGAATCTTCGCAAAATTAGGTTTTTTCCTTGTAAGATCAAATGGTAAATATTAGTGATTATGGCCGCAGGTTCAACGGGCGAACGCCCATTCTTTGAAATAATCACCAGTATCAGATACTGGATTATTCATGCAGTTACATTACCAGCTATTTTTATAGCAGGATTCCTTTTCGTATATACCGGATTAGCATACGATGCTTTTGGGACACCACGCCCAGATAGCTATTTCCAAGCTTCTGAATCAAAAGCACCTGTCGTAACCCAGAGATATGATGCTAAATCCCAATTAGATTTAAGGACAAAATAAATGACAAATTCACAAGCACCAATGCAAGCAGCTGAAGTACGTGTTTATCCAATTTTCACTGTAAGATGGCTAGCAGTACATGCTCTTGCAATTCCTTCCGTTTTTTTCTTAGGCGCAATAGCCGCAATGCAATTTATTAGACGTTAAACCAACTATGCAAGTAAATGAAAACCCTAATAAAGTTCCAGTAGAACTTAATCGTACAAGCCTATATCTAGGTTTGTTAGCAGTTTTTGTACTTGGAATTTTATTTTCAAGTTATTTTTTCAACTAATTCAGAATTATGAGCAGTAAATTAAAAGGACCTGATGGAAGAATTCCAGACAGACTACCCGATGGCAGGCCAGCTGTAGCTTGGGAAAGACGCTGGACGGAAGGGACCCTTCCTCTGTGGCTAGTAGCAACAGCAGGCGGCATAGCAGTTATTTTTGTCCTTGGAATATTTTTCTATGGATCATATAACGGAGTAGGCTCTGCTTAGCTACACAATTTCATAGGAAAGTTTAATAACTTAACTCCAATAGGAATCTGTAAATATTTTTACTTTTGATAGTGTATTAAAAGGAGCTTTATTTTTAGGTGTCATTAGCCCTATCTCAAGTGCCTTGTGAGAGCTACTTTTTGGCCTCAAGATATCTATTTCTTTTGCTGTTTCGTAAACTATTTTGTTAGCAACTTCAGTATTAATCTTTAAATTATTCAAAACCATCTCAACAGATACTTCTTCTTGAGTTTGATTCCAGCAGTCATAGTCTGTAACCATGGATAAAGATGAATAAGCTATTTCTGCTTCTTTAGCTAGCCTTGCCTCAGTATGATTTGTCATACCAATTATTGAACATCCCCATTTTCTATAAAGATTTGATTCTGCCCTAGTGGAGAATGCAGGACCTTCCATAGCAAGATAAGTACCGCCTTTGTGTATTTGCCTTCCGCTAGGAATATATTTTTCTCCAACTTCATGCAAAATTCTTGATAAGTTTGTGCAGAATGGATCCCCCATATTCACATGGGCAACGATTCCCTCATTAAAAAAACTTGCGGGTCTATTATTAGTTCTGTCAATGAATTGATCAGGAATTACTATGTCAAGAGGTCTGATTTGCTCTTGCAAGGATCCAACTGCTGATGGAGCAATAATCCATCTAACTCCGATTGATCTTAAGGCCCAGATGTTGGCTTTATATGGGACCTCTGTTGGATTAAATTGATGGTTTTTGCCGTGTCTGGCAATAAACGCTAGTTCAAGATTGCCAACTTTGAAAATTTTTATTGAATCAGAAGGTTTACCATAGGGAGTATCAATTTCTATTTCTTTCAGACAATTAATCGTTTGAATTGAGTAGAAACCGCTACCCCCGATAATACCTAATCTTGATTTTTCAATAGGTAGTAAATGTTCTTCATTCATCTTAAATCTAATGACTTTTAATCATCTAGTACTTGTTGGCGGAGGACATACTAATGTTTTATTAATGCGAAATTGGCTAATGAAGCCTCATTTGATGCCAAAATGTCCTATTTCAATTATATCTAGAGATTCTCATTTAGTTTATTCTGCAATGTTCCCCTCAGTAATTGCTAGGGAAATAATGTTGGAAGAAAGTTTAATTGATATTTCATCATTAGCGAATAGTGTAAAAGTTTCATTTATAAAAGATGAAGTAATTGATATTGATTTCATATCTAAAAATATCTTCTTTCAAAAAAGATTAAGTATTCCATACTCAAAAGTCATCTTAAATTTTGGTGGTGAAACAAAAGTTTCAGATGAATTCAGAAAATTAATAAGGGATAAAATTGCTTTCACTATTAAGCCTTTTTTTAAGGCATATGAAATAATAAAGTCTGAAGATTTATATGATGATCATAAATCACTACCTTTTGTTATTGTTGGCAGTGGGCTTGCGGCGATAGAGATGGCTCATGCATTAAGAAAACGCTGGAAAGCACGGAAAATAATTCTAGTCTGTAAATGCGAAAAATTGAATAAAAAGTTTATGCAAAACTTAAGTCTTTCAAATATTGAAATTTCTGAAGTAATTAATTTCGAATTTAGTAAAATGCTTTTGTGTACTGGGAATCAACCTCCTTTATGGATTAAACAAAATATTTTAAATCTAGACAGTATAGGCAGGATTATTACTAGTAGTAAGATAAATCTGAAAAATTTTCAGGATGTTTTTGCTGTTGGAGATTGTTCTTCGGTAGTCGCTTCAAGTCATAAATCATCTGGATTGCATGCAGTGAAAATAGTGAATTCGCTTTCAAAAAATATTCACAGAAGCATCAATAAAACAAAATTAAAAAACTGGTTTCCTAAGAAAACTGGCCTGCAAATATTAAATTGCTTTCACGATCAGAAACCTAAAGCCTACTTAATTTATGGCAACAAGGTACTTGGACCAAATTTTATTTATGCAGTTCTAAAGAAAAAGATTGACAAGAATTTTATACAAAAGTTAAGGGTTAAATCTATGAATATTGATAGAACTAGAGAGTTTTATCATCAAGAGGACTGTCGAGGTTGTGCATCTAAAATTCCCTATCAAGTGCTTGCTAATTCTTTGCGAATAACAAATTTATCTAAAATTGCTGATTTTCCAGAGGATGCAAATGAAATATTTAAAAATGAGAAAAAGGTTTATTTGCAAAGTGTAGATGGCTTCCCTGCATTAGTATCTGATCCTTGGCTAAATTCGAAGATTACAGCATTGCATGCATGCTCAGATTTGTGGGCTTGTGGTGCGAAGATTTCTAACGTGCAGATGGTAGTAAAGATTCCAAAATTAGACAAAACTTATCAAGACTATCTCTTCTCTCATGTTTTGCATGGTGTGAAAGTAACTGTTAATCAATTAGATGGTGAGATAGTTGGCGGTCATACCTATGAGTCAAGAAATATTATTGATAGACCTTATCCCTTGGAAGTAGACCTTTCTTTAACGGTGCAGGGAATTGTTGAAGGAAGTACGTGGAAAAAATCTGGAATGAAAGAAGGAGATTCATTATTTATGTCAAGAGAATTAGGAGTCGGCATTTTTTTTGCTAGTCAAATGAAAAATATTAATTTGTACAGTTGTTATGATTCCGTTTTCGAGAATATATTAACTAGTCAACAATTCCTTGTCGATGAAATAAACTATTTGCAGGAGCGGCTAGGAGAGAAAATAATAAATGCCGCGACTGATATAACTGGATATGGTTTCATAGGACATTTATCTGAGATGATAGATGCAACCAATTTATTAAGAAAACAAGAAGGTCTCACTCCGATAAAAGCTAGTCTTAAATTAAATTCTTTTAGGGCTTATCCTGGGATATTTGATTTAATTCAATTAGGAATCAGAAGTTCTCTTTATGATTCTAATAAGATAAAATATGACCAAATATTTTCTAAAGATCTAGATAAAAGATCTATTACTTTTTCTGACCAAAGTAATTTGAATGAAAAGAAGTTTTTAGAAATATTAGAGTTGTTAATAGATCCTCAAACATGTGGACCATTATTAATTAGCTGTAATTCAGCATATGAGAACTATCTTAGTTCTTCTTGGTATAAAGTTGGCGAAGTAATAAATTAAAGACTGTTGACTTCATCTAAGTTTATCTATTTCTAAATATCTCAGTCTTTTAATTTCTTTTCCAATGTCCTTCCCTTGAATCCAGCCTTCCTTTTTTAATTGATCGCCATTCTTATTGCTTTTTATGAATCTATACAAAAATAGCCATTTAAAAAATGCTCTCCAAAAATGAATTCCATCACAAATAATTAGTTTAACGGTTTCTTTCTCAAGGTTGTTAGATTCAATGAAGTCTGTCCAATTAGAAGGGGAAAGATTCCGAAAGTCTTTTTTATTAGAATTTACAATATTTTTTATGTATTTATATTCATCCAATATCTTTTTTTCTTTTTTGTTAAGCAAAAATCTTTCACACAGCAAATCTAAAGAATCTGAGTCTTTGAGTAGATAGAGAATAATGCTTCCATCAAGTCTCTTAATCCAAGTTAGTCCTCTAGAAAATTTGTTAGTCAATTTTATATCTTTATTTATTATTGAAATGACATCCCATTGATAGAGTTTGGTAATAATTTTTGATATGTCATCATGTCTGATAATTTCTGCTAGTTCCATCCTCATTCTGATCCCTATACCTGGTGGAAATATATTTTTTTTGCTACTTTTCCAAGGCCATTGACCAATTGTTTTTTGGGCTTGAGATAAGGATAAATCTGAAATTTTAAAGTCAAATCTTGAAGCATACTTAGCGCATCTTAATATTCTAGATGGATCATCGCTAATACTTTTTTTGTGGAGTAGATGTAGTTCTTTTTGCTTGATATGATTAGTCCCATCAAAAAGATCATATAATTTTTCGGTTCGCATTTCATAGGCTAATGAATTAATACTG
>CAJWWR010000018.1 GCA_913048245.1 uncultured Prochlorococcus sp.
TCATTACTATTAAGTTGGATTAGTCGATAGTTTAAAAGTACACCTAATTAAGACTTAAAAAGTAAGCTTCTCATTTGAATAAATAGAGTATTTAAAAAAATTTTGACTGGTGCCTTCATACCAGTTTAAAAGGTCAAAATAATTTAAAAATTTCATTTCTATAAAGTCAAAAGAATAGTATTTTTTACTTATGGATGTAAATAAATTCTGAAGATAAATTAGGTGGAAGTATAATTTAGCGAAATTTTATGAGTGGAGATTACGAGACACTTGAAATCAATCAACCCAAAATCTCATATTTTCAGGAAGATATCGATAAAGATACAGAACGGATAGACGAATTAATCAACACAATTGAAAAATTAAAGAAAAAAGTATATGAAATTTATTAAATCAATCTGATTTACTGCCAAGATACCTAACTGCATTTCACTAAGTTGGTTTAGATTTAAAAAGTAATTAAGAAATTTAATTCTTTATTGCAAAACTTCCGGAAAAAAAATTTAGTGAGGTTATTACTCTTCCTTCAAAGTGTTTAATCTGTTTTTACTGAACAATTAATATTTTGTATGTGTTAGTAAATTACTTAAATTGAAGTTTGTTTAATATGATTTTTAGATGGGTGATTATTTACTATTTTTTTTATTAAATTTAATTTTTAAATCCTTTTTCTTAAATACTGTAATATTATATCTTAAATAAAAAATTTATTAAGATTCATATGAAAAAACAAAGATTCATAATAGGTTTACTTCTAATCTTAACGCCTTTAGGTTCCACATTATTTTCAAAAACAGGATTAGCCTTTGCTTCTTCAGGCTTGATCTTTTCACCTTCATCAGAGCTTTTAGCTTATACTAAAAAATCTTCTGATGGATTTTTTATAAATAATGGTAATAACAAATATGATTCCAATGATTATCAGGGAGCTATAGAGGAATTTACCAAAGCAATAGAAATTGATCCAAATAGTGAAGAAGCTTATTTCATGAGAGGGAATTCCAAATATCAGTTAGAAGATTATGAAGGTGCCATAGAAGATTTTACAAAGGCAATAGAAATTAATCCAAATAGTGAAGAAGCTTATTTTATGAGAGGTTATGCAAAATACGATTTAGAGAATTTTGAGGGTTCTATTTTGGATCTTTCAAAAGCGATTGAGTTGGACCCAAATAATGGATATACTTATTATGAAAGAGGACTAGCAAAATATCAATTAGAGGATTTTGAAAGTGCTTTGGAAGATTTTACAAAGGCACTTGAGATAATGCCATCAGATGATTATGTAAAATTAATGCGAGGATTGACTAAATATGATTTAGAAGATTATGAGGGAGCAATTGGAGATTTGACAAATTTACTAAAGAGTGACCCTTATTTAGATACAGAAGAATATGCAGAGGCATTATTTTATATCGGCGCAGCAAAGTTAAATTTGGAGGACTATGGTGGTTGCGCTGATATAAATCAGGCAGTTGAGCGTGTCGAGGAAGCAGAGTATCCATGGGTTGATTCAATTGAGGTTAATTTTTGTGCAAATTAGAGATAGCAATTCCTCAAGAAAACTTATTCTAATTTCTTATTTTTATTAATTAATATTGAAACTTTTTATTTTGTAAACTCAATATAATTGCAAATATTAAGCTTTTATTGATTTTTACATAACACCCAGTAAAAAACTAAATTAAAAAATTAATAACTAGAGTTATGTATAAAAATATATATATTTTGTATTCAATTTTTAACTATATTCTGAAAAATATCCATTTTTAATTATATTAAATAAAGATATTTTTTAAAAATGAAGAAACGTATTGCTTTATTAGGAACTTTTTTATCTTTTATTCCAGTATCTCAACCATTGCTAATTGGATCAACAGCTTCTTTCATCATTTCTATTACGAAAACCGCTAGTGCAGAAACTTTTGAGTTTTATTTAGAACGTGCAATTGAAAAAGAAGAAAAAGGCGATACTTTTGGTTCTATATATGACTATACCTCTGCTATTAGATTGGATCCAACCAATGTAGATGCTTATTTCAGGCGTGGTCAAGCAAAAATGAAAATCAATGATTTTGAAGGAGCGATAGAAGATTTAACACAAGTTGTAGAGCTTGATCCTAATAATGTTGATGCATATTTTTATCGCGCAGAAGCCAAAGAAAGTTTGGGTAGTTTTTTTGGTGCTGTTAAAGATTATTCTAGAGTAATAAATATAGATCCTCTTTACTATGAAGCTTATTATAAGCGTGGACTAAGTAAGTCAAAAATGAAGAATTTTGAAGGAGCGATAGAAGATTTCACAAAAGTTATCGAGTTAAATCCAACAAATTCAGATGCTTATCTTCAGCGTGGAATCATACATCTTTCTCTTCGTTCTTATTATGAAGCGATAGCTGATTTTGATAAAACAATCGAACTTGATCCTAAATCTCAAGAGGCATTTATCAGTAGAATGGATGCAAAAGAGAGAATAGGAGATATAACTGGAGCATGTGAAGATGCAAAAAAGGCTAAAAAACTTGGATTTAAAACACAAGAACATCTTGATTGGATCAAGGAGAAATGTAGTTCAGGTGGTTGGTTTAATTAGTTGTTCAATTACTTTCATAGAATGATTATATAAATAATTTAAAATTAACTATATATAACTATATTGCTGTTTATTAATGAGTGAAATATTAAAGATTAGTAGATCTACTGTTGAAAAATATATCAGTTGTAAAAGATGCTGTCTCCTCGAAAAAAACTATAAAATTAAACCTCCATCATTACCATTTACGTTAAATATTGCTGTTGATAATTTATGCAAAAATGAATTTGATTATTATAGAAATCTTCAACTGCCACACCCCATATTTGCAGAATATGGGGTTGATGCAGTGCCTTTTAAACATAAAGATCTAGATATTTGGAGAAGTAATTTCAAGGGGTTGAGATATATTTCACATCAGCATAAATATGACTTTGGAGGAGCCATTGATGATGTATGGGTTAATAGCAATGGAGAGTTAGTAGTTGTTGATGTTAAGGCTACATCAAGGAACACCTTTGATTGGGATGAGACATTCCAGAAATATGATTATCCAAAAGCATATAAAAGACAATTAGAAATGTATCAGTGGCTCTTTGAGAAAAATGGTTTCAAGGTTTCGAAAGAAGCATATTTACTTTATTTTAATGGCAAGAAAAATGAGAAATTTTTCAATAATTCTCTTCAGTTTGATGCTCATCTTATTAAGTTAGACTGCTCAAGTGCTTGGGTGGAAGAAAAAATTATAGAAACCGTTAAACTTCTTCGATCTGACACTTTTCCTAAGCCTTCTCAAGATTGTCAACTATGTAGTTATTTGCAGAAAAGATGGCTTTTATCTAAAAAGATTAATACGTGATTAATATATAAATCTGCAAAACATCTAAATAGAGGTTAATCTTTAATTAAAGTATTATTTTGAATGTGTTTATCTCATCTTTTAATGGCATTAAAATTAGTAAAAATTTAAAAAAAGATATAGTTGAAATAGCTGGAAAAATTATATTTATAAATCCTTTTTTATATTGGAAAAGTTTTGATGAATATACAAATAATTGGTTACGTAACCCAGGTCAAATTTCTGATAATCAAATAGCATTAAGTAGGAAAAGATTTTATCCAGAACTTGATTGGAATCAGCTTAATTTAGAAGAGAAAATGATAAAGGATGCAACTGTAGAAATGTTTTTGAAAACTCTAGAGTTAATTAGTAAATTTAATCCAGGCTTGAATTCGAGGCAACTTATTCAAATAGAAAAAAAAATGTTAATAATTAAAAAAAAATCTTTTGAAAAGTGGGTTCAAAGTACCTTGCGCAAGAAGGCTAAAGCCGAACAAAATCAGATAAGAAGATTACAAAAAGAAAGATTTATAAATAATTGGAGAGTATGGTTTGGAGATAAAACCACACAGCAAGCTCTATTACCTATTGTTGTTATTATATTTGTATCAGCTTTTGTAGGCTGGACTGCGGGAATTTCCAAGAATAGCTGTAATCCTTATTTTGAGCCTTCCACAAATTTCAATTTTTAAAAAATGACAAATATGTTTGATAAACTTAGAAAAACTCTTCCCCATGAATTGTTAATCCAATTAAAAGATAAATTAAATAATTCTGATAAACAATATTTAAAAAAATTTCAGCAATTTTTAAAATCAAATAATTTGAATTTAGATGAATTGAAAAAAAATCTAGATTCTTTTAATTTACAAGATAATTTAAAAGGAAAAAATGTCAGTAATCCAGATGAAGTATTAAATTCTGATAATTTGGATTCTAAAGATTATGAGGTATTATTTACAAAATTAGAGGAGATTGCACTTGATATGAGTAATCTTAAAAAGTACCTATCTAAAAGTAATTGAAAAATAAACTTTATCAAAGATTTGTTTGTTTAAAAAAACAACCTCTAATTATTTATTCAATAACTTCTTTTGCTTTTTTACTGATTTTAGTAAGACTTTTTTTTCTACAAATAATTAATTATGAAGCTTATAAAGAAATGTCAGATGAAAATAGAATAAGATTGATATCAACACAGCCTATTCGTGGAAATATTGTTGATAGAAATGGAAATATTTTGGCTAATAGTATATTGAAGTATTCTTTAATAGCAAAACCACAATTTATCGATCAAAATACTTGGCAAAACTCTGTATTGAGTCTTTCTCAACTTTTAAATATAAATGCAGTTGAATTGGGTGAAAGATATGATGAAGGAATTAATCAAAATCTTTACGCCATTCAACTTGTTGAAGATTTAACTCCCGAACAATTAATAAAATTTCAAGAAAATCAAAATCTTTTTTTAGGAATTGAAATTAAAACGAGAGTCCTCAGGAATTATCCATATCAAACTCTAGCTGCACATGCTTTAGGATATACTTCTCCAATTACAGAAAATGAATACAAATTTTTATCTAAAGACGGCTATCGCTTAAATGATTTGATTGGTCGAACAGGAATAGAATATGCATATGAGGATTTACTTAGGGGCTCTTGGGGCGGTGAGATGATTGAAGTAGATTCTGCAGGTAATTTTCAAAGGTCTTTAGGTATTAAATTATCTGAGAAAGGAAATGATATTGAGTTAACTATAGATTTAGATATTCAACTAGTTGCTGAAGAAGTTCTTTCAGACAAAAAAGGTGGGGCAATTATAGTAATGGATCCTAGAGATGGAGCAATCTTAGCAATAGCTAGCAAGCCTACCTTTGACCTGAATTTCTTTTCAAGAGATTTTAAACCACAAGAAGAGTATAACGAGTTGTTTTTTTCTGAATCTAAACCTTTATTTAATCGTGCTTTAAATGCCTATGATCCAGGAAGTGTATGGAAAATAGTAACAGCATTGGCAGGTCTAGAGAGCGGCTTGTTCCCTGCAGATACTATTTTAGAAACAAGTCGATGTATTATTTATGGGAGTCAATGTTTTAGAGAACATAACGATCTTGGCTTTGGTTTTATAGGGTACGAGGATGCTTTGAGAGTATCTAGTAATACTTTCTTTTATCAAATAGGTTATGGAGTAGGAGTTGATAAAATTAATGAAATATCTCAAATACTTGGTTTTTCTCAGTTATCTGGAATTGAAATATATGATCAAGAAGATTTGGGATTAATAGCTAGTAATGCTTGGGCAGAATCTGGAAGAGGTTGGGGAAAGCCAGGCGAAACTCCTTGGCTTCCAGAGGATATTGCTAGTATGTCGATTGGACAGTTTGTGGTTCAAGTGACTCCGATACAAGTTGCTAGAGCTTATGCAGTTATAGCAAACGGCGGTTATTTAGTTACTCCCCATTTGTCCAAATTGAATACCAATTATGTTTCTCCTGTTGATTTAGTAAAGGTCAATATCAATCCAGAACATATCAAAATAATAAAAAATGGTTTAGAAAAGGTTGTGCAATCTGGTACTGGAGTATCGATAAATTATGGATTAATTAATTTCCCAACTATATCCGGTAAAACTGGTACTGCGGAAGATGCAAATGGTGGCTCTGATCATGCATGGTTTGTTTGCTTTAGCCCTTCTGAAAAAAGTGAGATATTAATTGTTGCTTTTGCTGAAAATACACCTGGAGGCGGTTCTGTTCATGCTCTTCCAATGGCAAGAAAAATTTTAGAGGTTTGGAATAAAAAATATAATTAGAACCTAATATCATATTTCTAATTTTTTCATTTGCATTAAACGCTGAATAATGTCTTTAATGCTATTTACTTCAGCAGGCTTACTAAATGATGATGATAATTGCCTACCTAATACTTGACTACCTAGATGCACTAATTGAATTCTTAGAGAAGTCAACAATTCAATTCCTTGTCCCCCTGAAAAAGTGGCTAATGCGATTGGTTGCCCATTAAATAAATCCCTGAAATCATCTCCAGAAATTGATAGCCATGCTATTAAGTTGGAAAGTATAGGTGGAATCGAACCATTATATTCTGGAGCGCATATTATCCATTTGGAAGTTCTGAATAATTTTCTTTTTATGATCTCAATCTCTTTGGGAATATTTTCTTGAGGTTGGTTTCTAGGATTAAATAATGGAAGATTTAATTTTGTAAGATCTAAAATCTCGCATTTAATATCTAATTCTTCGGCTATGTTTATAAATTTCTTTGAGAGCTCAAGATTATGCCCACTGCTAGCAGTGATAACGATTAGTTCAGAATTGAGTGACATGAGTAAAATAATTTGAGATTAATAGCTGGAACCGCTTTTTCTGTGATGCACAGCTGTTAAATCCCCTTTCCTAAGGACGTTACCATAGTTTACTTCAGCATAAATAATCCAATGATCACCGCATTCCATTCTGTCCTTAACTGATGCATCAAGCCAAGCAAGAGAATCACTAATAATTATTTGATTGTTAGGCGTTAAGTCTGTTTCGATATTTGAAAATCTATCTTCGCCTGGAGCGAATGGTTTTGTAAATGTTTTTAATGAATCTTTGAAGTTTTTCTCACTCAAAATATTTAGGGCAAATTGATCACCTTTTTGTAATAAGGATTCAACTGCTCGATCTTTTGCAACTGCGATACTAATCCCTGGAGGAGAGAAGCTTGCTTGGCTAACCCATGAAGCTAGCATAGCTCCTGTGATGCGATTCTTTTCTTTCCCTTTGGCTGCAGTTAATACGCACAAAGAGCCGACAACTCTCCCCAACGCCTGTAATGTAGGATTAGTTCTGCTTGAAATCATTCCAGCATCTGTTGTTCTTGATTTTTTCTTTAATTTTGTCAGTAATTTTCTTCCAAAATGAGTACCTATTTCCTCAAGTTCTTTTATTTTTGGTTTGCTTGGACTGAATTTGATCCTGATAGGTTCAAAACTAAATGTAAATCCACCATCTTTTAACTTGGATTCAAGCAAATCTATCGCTTCACCGCTCCAGCCAAAACTTCCGAAAATTCCAATAGGCTTATTCTTGTCACCTTCGGATAATAATGTACCTAGAGCACTTACAATTGGTGTAGGTGCATGCCCACCCAGCGTTGGAGAGCCAATTAGATAACCGTCAGCTCTTTTTATTGAATCACTGAGGTTTTGATTACTTGCAAATTCGCAATTAATGCTCTCTACTTCAATAGAGGTTCTATTGATTCCTTTAGCCAATGCATCGCCTATAGAAGCAGTATTTCCGTAAGCACTTGCGTAGATTAATACAACTTTTGGATTATTGGTTAAGAGCTTCCCCCCCCATCGTACATAGTCATTGAGCAAACTTTGTAAGCTGTACTCAATTGCAGGACCGTGAATAGGTGCAATCGTTTTAATATCAAGTTCAGCAATCTTTTCAGTTAGATTTGTAATTTGAGATGACATTGGCGCCATAAGGCAGTCATAAAAATATTTCCTATCATTTTCTGTACTTAATCTATTTTTTTCAGACCAATTTTCTGTAGCTATATGAGCAGAAAATATTTTTTCACTAAATAATATTTGTTGTGCTTGACAATACACTATTAATCCTCCGGGCCATCTTGCTGTTGGCGCTGGTATGAGCCTTAGATCTATTTTGTCGGGGAAAAGAGTAGTTTCTTTTTTGACAAGGTTTATAATTGGCATATCTATTTCTAAAACTTTATCTTCATTGGGTTTTTTTTGGCCCCATAAATCTTTAATCAATTTCAACCCAGGGTTTGAACATGTAATGGTTACGTTCTGAAATTTTTTGACGATAACTTTTAAACATTCAATAATTTTAGGATTAATATGCCCAGTGACTATATTGAAAGATTTTACTTCTGCTGTTTTGAGAACTTCAGAAATAATATTTAAGAGTAAATCTGTATAATTTTCCTCTGGTGGATGAATTATTATTAATTCATTTTTATCCACTAATAAAAATGTATTGAAACAAGTACCTTGTTCAAGATTAAATTCTAATTCGAATCGATCTATTTTTTTATCAAGAAATCTTGCACAATAAATATTTTCATCAATTTTAAAAAGGCAATAATTTTTATCAGTTACTAAATTCATAGATCTCAAATTATAAAAAGGAAAAAACTGTATTAGTGGTTAATAGTGATTGGCTACCTTCCTATGGTGCACTGCAGTCTTGCAAGATAGATCAGATACATTACCGTTTTCTACAATTCCATAAATTATCCAGTGGTCTGAAGTCTCTAACCTAGAAATAACTTTACAGTCGAGAAATGCTAAGGATTCAGTTAATACAGGACCACCTTTAGCGATGTTTTCAATAATATCAACTTCTTTAAATCTATCTGCACCAGGAGCAAATCTTTTGAGGAAATGTCTAAACATTGTTTGATAATTATCTTCTCTAAGAATGTTGACTACAAAGTGGCGACCAACTTGCATGAATGATTCAATTGCCCTATCTTTTGCAACTGCAATACTTATACCTGGAGGAGAGAAGCTTGCTTGGCTCACCCAACTCGCAACCATAGCACTTTGTCTCATTTCAGCTCCTTGTCCTTCTTTGGCTGTCACCACATATAGGCCACCACTTAATCTCCCCAAGGCTTTATCTAAATTGCTATCAAGACTTTTCATCGTAGCTATATTTTTTTTCTTATTGATTAATTGCCCCAAATCTGTACCTGCCTCTTCAAATTCTTGATATATAGTTGGATCTGGTGTTTTTTTAACTCTCAGAGGTGATAATGCTTCTTTTTGACCTAATTCTCTTAATTTATTTGCCAAGGCATCAATCGGCTCGTCATTTCCACCAAATGAATCGTAAATGGCAACTAATTGTTTCGTTTTTAGGGCTGCAAAAAGAGTTCCTAATGAATTTTTAAGTTCATTATCAGCTTCCAAAGGCCACGTAGGAATTATTACTGCTTTCGATTCTGAAATTAAAGATGTAAGTTCTTGAGGGTCAGAGGATCTTAAATCTATTAACTGAACTTGAACATCTGCCTTGGTGACGCCATGGGATATTGCTTGACTAAGTCGATCACAAAAACCATAGTCACTGATATAACAAGTTGCAACAAAATTATTTCCTTTACTTTTATTGTTACTCCATTCAAAATACATATCCTTCCAGAAAGTTACTTGATTGTGTAGTAAAGGTCCATGGCCGACGGCAATAGTATGCAGCCTTGGTAACTTATCAATTCTTTTGATGGCTTGTAATACGCTTCTGGCGTTTGGACCCATTAGACAATCATAATAGAATCGAAAATCACCAAATATTTCATCTTTATTATTATCGAATAAAGCGTCAGAGCAATAATGAAGACCAAAAGCATCACATGTATATAAAACATTTGTGCCGTGATCAAAAGAAAATATAGTATCTGGCCAATGTAAGTTGGGAGCACTGATGAATTCAATTTTGTGAGAAATACCACTTTTTTCATTGGTACCAAGATCTAAAAATTCTCCACTTTTAACTTCAATTTTTTTGAAAGGCTGGTGGATTTGATCCTCTATAAATTTCAGGGCTAATTTAGACCCTACTATGGTTATACTTGGATTTATTTCTATAAGTTTTTTTATTAAACCAGAATGATCAGGCTCAGTATGACTGGTAATTAAATATTTAATCTCTTCAGGATTTACATTTTTAATTAGTTCTTCAAACCAAAGCTTTTCGAACTTCAAGTGGCTAGTATCAATTATTGCTAATTCTTTTCCTTTGATAAGAAAACTATTATATGTAGTACCGTTTCTTAATCCAAATTCAATATCGAATCTGCTCCGATCCCAGTCTAATGATCTTATTGCAATTGAATCATTAGCAAATTCTTGGCTTTGAATAGACAACTTCTGAGTCAATGCTGTATTTGTAGTATTTGCAGAGGCTACCATAATTAACAAACTTTATAAATTAACTTTAGTTATATAGAATAGTAATTCGCGTGATAATTAGTGTGAAATTACCGAAATCGCGTTTTTTCATTTTTTATTTTAAGGATTTTCTCAATGCTATCTCAAACTAAGCATCAACCAAAATCAGGAGATGAAATAAGAAAATCTTTTTTGAGTTTTTATGCAAGTAAATCTCATAAAATTATTCAAAGTGCATCTTTAATTCCTGATGACCCTACAGTAATGCTTACTATTGCAGGTATGCTTCCTTTTAAATCAGTTTTTTTAGGTTTAAAAGAAAGACCTGCTGAAAGGGCTACTTCTAGTCAGAAATGTATTAGAACAAACGATATTGAGAATGTAGGTGTTACGGCAAGGCATCATACTTTTTTTGAAATGTTAGGTAACTTTTCATTTGGAGACTATTTTAAGAAAGAGGCAATTTCTTGGGCATGGGAATTAGTCACAACAATTTATAATTTGCCAGCTGAGAATATTGTGATAAGTGTATATTACAAAGACGATGAGTCTGAGAAAATATGGAAAGATGAAATAGGTATTCAACCAGAGAGAATAGTTAAGCTAGATGAAAAGGATAATTTCTGGTCTTCTGGAACAACTGGACCATGTGGACCCTGTTCTGAAATGTATTACGATTTTCATCCTGAAAGAGGACATGAGAATATCGATTTAGAAGATGGAGAACGATTTATTGAGTTTTATAATCTTGTTTTTATGCAATATAATCGAAACTCAGATGGTGAATTGTCAGATCTCAAATGCAGAAATATCGATACTGGAATGGGCTTAGAAAGAATGGCGCAGATTTTGCAAAAGAAAAAAAATAATTATGAAACTGATTTAATTTTTCCAATAATTGAAAAGGCTTCTAGTTTAGCCAATTTGAATTATTTCACTTCTTCTGATGCAAATAAGATTTCTTTAAAAATTTTAGGTGATCATACAAGGGCCGTAATACACTTAATATCTGATGGAGTAATACCAAGCAATCTCGGAAGAGGTTATATATTGAGGAGATTATTAAGGAGAATGATAAGGCATGGAAAATTATTAGGTATTAAAGATAAGTTTTTATCCCAGTTAGCAGAAGTAGGTGTTCATTTAATGAAGGATAACTACCCATCTCTCCTGTGTAATATTAAAGAGATTTTAAGAGAAATAAATGTTGAAGAGATCAGGTTTTTAGAAACTCTTGAGAGAGGAGAAAAGTTACTGAATGATATTATTTCCTCTGGAGAAAAAACCATACCAGGATCAAAAGCTTTTGAGCTTTATGACACATATGGGTTTCCATTGGAATTAACTCAAGAAATCGCTCAAGAAAATAATATTGAAGTAGATGCAAATGGATTTGATAAAGAAATGCAATTGCAAAAGCAAAGAGCAAAGTTATCTTCGCAGAATATTGACCTCACCTTAAAAGGTTCAATTGAAAGAGAAATTGACTTATTTCCAAGTACTATTTTTAAGGGCTATGATTCTTTAGACTTTAGAACGCATGTGAAAGGAATTTTTATAGATTCTTCTTCAGTTCAGCATGCAAAAGAAGGCCAGAAAATTCAAATTGTTTTAAAAGAAACTTCTTTCTATGGTGAAGCTGGAGGTCAGGTAGGTGATATAGGTTGTATCGTAGGCGATGGGACCGAAGTAATTGTAGATAATGTAATTCGAAAGAAAAATGTTTTTTTACATATAGGAATTGTCAAAAAAGGAGAAATTAGAATTAATCAATTAGTCGAAACAAGAGTAGATAATCTTAATAGAGCTAAGGCTAAATCGAATCATACCGCTACTCATCTATTACAAGCAGCTCTAAAAGTTGTAGTGAATCAAAATATTTCTCAAAGGGGTTCTTTGGTCGCTTTTAACAAACTCAGATTTGATTTTAATTCTTCCATGCCATTAAATAGTGCTCAACTTTCAGACATTGAGAGCTTGGTTAATCAATGGATAATGGAACACCATTCAATCAATGTAAAAAAAATGAGTAAAGAAGATGCTATTACTCAAGGAGCATTAGCTATGTTTGGTGAAAAATATGATGACGAAGTGAGAGTAATTGATATACCAAACGTCTCAATGGAACTTTGCGGAGGAACTCATGTAGAAAATACTTCCGAATTGGGTTACTTCAAAATTATTAATGAGCAAGGAATTTCTGCAGGGATAAGAAGAATCGAGGCGATTTCTGGAAATTCTGTTTTGGAATTTTTTAATGAAAGAACTCAGATAATAAACCGTATCAGCGCCTTATTAAAGATTAACCATAATGAATTATTTGATAGAGTTTTGTCTATGCAGACTGAACTTGCAGAAAGCAATAAGGAAATCCAAAAAATCAAATCAGAATTAGCTCAAATTAAATATTCTAAGCTACATTCTGAGGCAAAGAAAATTGGTAAATCTAGGCTTTTAATTAGTGAGCTAGATGGATTTGATGGAAATACTCTTCAATCTGCTGCGATTGAATTAACAGAAAAACTCGGAACCTATTCAGCAGTTGTACTCGGTGGCATGTCAGATCGAAAAGATAAATTATTATTCGTTGCTGCTTTTGGTTCTGATCTTGTAAAAGAGGGATTTCATGCAGGAAAATTTATTAATGAGGTAGCAAAAATATGTCAAGGAGGAGGCGGAGGTAAGCCAGGTCTAGCCCAAGCAGGTGCAAAAAATTTCCAGAAACTAGATGAAGCTTTGGAATTTGCGAAATTAAATTTAAGTAAGAAACTCAATAATTACTCTGATAAATAAGTACTTTTTCTTAAACTACTTTCAATATGACCAATTAGTTGACGTGTTTCTTCTATTGATAATTTGTTTGCATTAATTGCTAATTCACTATTAACTCTAATTTTTTCAATTAATTCTTCCGTACTGTAATCAAATTTTTTTAATACCTCGGCTTTATTATCTTCTCTAATAATATTGCTAATTTTATAATTATTATTTTGAGTTATGTCAATGTGAATTATGTTTGTACTACCAAAAAGATTATGTAAATTGCCAAGTGCCTCTTGATAGGCTCCAGAAAGAAATATTCCAATAAAGTAGTCTTCTTCATTATTAAAACTATGCATTTTAAGTAATGATTTAGAGTTCCCATTATCTATAAAATTATTGAGTTTGCCATCAGAATCACATGTGAGGTCTGCAAACGTACCATTAAATATGGGTTGTTCCAGATGTCTGTGAATTGGAACTATAGGAAAAATTTGATTAATTGCCCAGCTGTCAGGAATTGATTTAAATACTGAAAAGTTTCCATAGTAGGTTGAAGCAAGAGTATCTTTTATATCTGACAATTCAGGACAATTAATATTTTCAACATTCAATTTATTAGTAATTTCTTTTGCACAAGCCCATGTTACTTGCTCTGAAAAAGCCCTTTCTTTAAGTGACATGAATCCTAATCTAAATGTAGCTAATGAGTCATTCTTAAATTTTTTAGCATCATTCCAAAGCTCAATAATTTTGGAGTAATCTTCTTCAGTATCATCAAGTTCTTTAATTTCTTCGAGAGTCTGTAATAAATTCGAAATAATAAGTGATTCATTACTATTATTGAAATTTTTATCGATTGTGTAATTAATATTGCTTGTCCCCAGAATATTAAAGATCAAAACAGAGCAATGACTTGTTATGGATCTTCCACTTTCTGAAATAATTATAGGCTCATCAATTTTGTGGATTTTGCATGAGTCCTTAATTGTTGCTACTACATCATTTGCATAATTTTGTAGGGTATAGTTTGTGGAATTAGAGCTTGTTGTTTGACTGCCATCGTAATCAATACCCAATCCACCTCCTACATCTATATATTTCATAGGGGCTCCTAGTTTAGATAGCTCTACAAAGACCTGACTTGCTTCTTGGAGGGCATCCTTAATGATCGATATATCACTTATCTGACTACCTATATGAAAGTGAAGTAATTGAAGTTCGCTTAATAAATTTGCTTGTTCTAACTCTTTTATAGTAATCATGATTTCTGGAATGGATAATCCAAATTTTGAACTATCTCCAGTTGTGTTTTCCCATCGCCCACTACTTCTGCTAGATAGCTTTGTTCTTATACCTAAAAGAGGTGTATCGCCAAGTTTATTTACACATTCGATGATTCTTGGAATCTCATCTATTTGTTCAATTACTAGGATTGGCTTTTTGCCTAATTTTCTAGCAAGAATAGACATTTCTATGTAATTATTGTCTTTGTAGCCATTACAGATTAATAATGAATTTGGATTGTCTAATAGTGATAATCCAATTATTAATTCAGATTTGCTACCGACTTCTAAACCAAAATCCCACGGATCTCCAAATTCTAATATTTTTTCAATAAAATTTTTTTGATGATTGCATTTGATTGGGAATACCCCTTTATATTGATTATTATATTTGTAGTTTTTTATTGCACCTTCAAAGACATGATTTAATTCTGTAATCCTATTCTTCAAAATGTCATTGAAGCGTAGTATCAATGGCGGATTAATCTCTCTACTTTTTAATTCTTTAATTAACTGTAAAAGATCAATATTATTGTCTTGAGTTCCATCCGGACTAACTGTAATATTTCCTTTCTTATTTAAGGAAAAATATTTCCCTCCCCATTTATCGATATCATAAGCTTTAATACTTTCTCTGATATCCCAGTTAGGGTATGAATTTTTCGTATTTGATCGTTTCAAGTTTAATTAACTTAAGTTTATTTTTAATTTGATTCATATTTAATGACTCCCTAATATTTTAATGTTTACTTGCCAAGATGCTACTTGAAAGACGAATATACATAAAGAATTTTTTTATTTACATGAATCAAGAGAGGACTTTTATCGCTATTAAACCTGATGGGGTACAAAGAGGATTAATTTCTGAAATTATCGGTAGATTTGAGAAAAAAGGTTTCAAGTTAGTTGCTCTAAAGCAATTAATTCCAACTAAGGAACTTGCTGAAAAACACTATGGGATCCATAAAGAAAGACCTTTCTTCGCTAATTTGGTTGATTTTATTTCAAGCGGTCCAGTCGTGGCTATGGTATGGGAAGGACCTGATGTTATTTTAAGTGCAAGAAAATTGATTGGTGCTACGAAACCAAGTGAATCGGAACCTGGCACTATCAGAGGTGATTTCGCTATAGATATTGGAAGAAATATAATTCATGGATCTGATGGAGAGGATACAGCGAATTTTGAAATTAACTTATGGTTTGATGAAAATGATTTGTGTGATTGGAAAGTTTCTGATAATCAATGGAGAATTGAATAATCAGTTTTAAATCTTCTTAAATGAAACTTAGTGAGTAGATCTTTTTCAATATCCTCTAAACTTTCATTCAAAATAAGTTTATAAATAAGATTACTAGTTACTGCAGAAAAGAGCACTCCATTTCTGTAATGTCCTGTTGCTAAATAAAGGTTTTTAATTGGGGACTCACCAATTATTGGTTTTAAGTCAGGTGTACTTGGTCTAAATCCCCACCAATGTTCCATATGTGGCCATTTACTTGCTTCAGGAAATAATAAATCAATTCCATGTTGAAGTTTTTTAATCCCTTTTGGTGTGTTTCCATTGTCGAATCCTGATTGTTTTTCAACTGTTGCTCCAACTATTATTAACCCATCATTTCGAGGGACAAGGTATATTTTCTCTCCAAAAAGAATTCTTTTTAATCTGTTGCTAGGCCCTTGAATAGAAAGCATTTGGCCTTTAACAGGAAAAATAGGTAATTCCTTAAGAAGATTTTTACTCCATGCTCCGCAACATAAAATAGCTCTCTCACAAAGAATAGTTTCCGAGTCTCCTGTGGCATTTTGTATGAAAATCCCTTTAAGTGTTTCGTTTTTGAATATTAATTTTTTTACGTTTGCACCCTCTCTAAATTTCACCCCATGAGTAGCGCATGCTTTTTCAAGTGCCCGCATTAATCTTCTGCGATTGTCTATCTGTCCATCTTGTTTGAAAAGTAATCCATGCTTCCAAATTGTATTTAAACCACTTATTTCTTGTTTGAGTTCATTATTATCTAAATAATGACCATATTTCAGCGTTGGAAATTTTTGTAGATCATCATAATTTTGGAAAGGAACAACAATACCGCATTTATTTAAATCACAATTTATACCACTATCTGATTCGATATTTTTAATCCATTCTGGCATCATTTTTTGACTGAGCTGACCAAACGTAAGCAATTCATCTTGTAGCCCTTCTGCATGTGCAGCTAACATCCCAGCCGCTACAAAACCTGCCGCCTCAGATCTTTTTTTGCTTAATACTTCAACCTCGAATTTATTTTTTGCAAATTCATATGCAGTTGATAAGCCGATTAATCCACCGCCCACTATAAGAATTTTATTTTTTTTATGCCGATTCATGCAACAAATTTCCTAAATCACATATGATTTGATACTGTTTTATTTTATATCTCATAAAATTAAAAGTAAGTATCCAATTGTTAATGAACAATTCTGAATCTTGGGAAGCTGTTATTGGTCTAGAGACCCATGTACAGCTTAATACTAAAAGTAAAATATTTACATCTGCCTCAACAGTTTTTGGAGATGATCCAAATACTCATATTGATCCTGTTGTTTGCGGTTTACCTGGTACCTTACCTGTTCTTAATGAAAAAGTACTAGAATTTGCCGTCAAAACATCCTTAGCTTTAAATTTGAATGTTGCTGAGCATTGTAAATTTGATAGAAAACAATATTTTTATCCAGATCTTCCTAAGAATTATCAAATATCACAATTTGATGAACCATTAGCTCAGGATGGATGGTTAGATATCGAAATTGCAGAAAAAAATAAGGAACCATATACAAAAAGAATAGGTATTGAGCGTTTGCATATGGAAGAAGATGCAGGCAAATTAGTACATTCTGGAAGTGATCGTCTCGATGGATCTAAATATTCGCTAGTTGATTACAACAGAGCAGGAATAGCTTTGGTAGAAATTGTAAGCAAACCAGATATTAGAACTGGGAAAGAGGCATCTGAATATGCTTCTGAAATCAGAAGAACAGTCAGATATCTAGGGGTTTCTGATGGGAATATGCAAGAAGGTTCGCTAAGATGTGACGTTAATATTTCCGTAAGAAAAGGATCATCTTCTCCCTTTGGCACCAAAGTTGAGATTAAGAATATGAATTCTTTTTCAGCCATACAGAAGGCTTGTGAATATGAGATTAATAGACAAATAGAAGTTTATGAAAAAGGAGGAACTATTTATCAGGAAACCAGATTGTGGGATGAAAATAAGCAAATTACGAAAAGTATGCGCTTGAAGGAAGGAAGTAGTGATTATAGGTATTTCCCAGATCCTGATTTAGGTCCTATTGAGATTTCTAAAGATCAAAGAAAAGTATGGCTTGATGAATTACCTGAATTACCTTCGGAAAAAAGAAAGAAATATGTTGACCAGTTAGGACTTTCTTCCTATGACGCTAGGGTTATATCAGATGAAATTTATATGGCTAATTTTTTTGAATCAACAGTAAAGAATGGTGCAGATCCTAAATTAGCTTCAAATTGGATAACTAGTGAGATAGTGGGCTACTTGAAATCTAATAAAATGAGCTTCAACGAATTGGAGCTGACTCCAAAAAATCTAGCTGAAATGATATATTTAATTTCGAATAAAACTATTAGCGGTAAGATTGCAAAAGAAATTTTACCAGAACTGATTAAAAACAATATAAGTCCAAAGTTAATTATTGAAGAGCGCGGTTTAGGAATGATTAGTGATGCCTCAAGTGTTATGCCTTTGATTGAAATAATTTTGGCTGAAAATCCTGAAGAAGTGTTAGCTTTTAAAAATGGAAAGACTAAATTATTAGGATTTTTTGTTGGTCAATTGATGAAAAAGACTAGTGGCAAAGTTGATCCGAGACTAGCTAATAAACTTTTAGCTGAAAAATTAAATTCTTAAATTAATTGGTCTACCTCAAATTTCCAGGGATTTATATTATTTTCGTTAACTAAAACTATATCTGCTCTCTTTTCTTTTTCCTCGTTGCTCATTTGTGAGGAAATAAGCTTGCCTGCTTCTGATTTGTTTAGTTTGTCTCTTTTCATAAGTCTCTCTCTTTGAATATTTTCAGAACACTTAACTAGCCAAATCTCTGTGCATAAATCATTAAAATTTGCTTCAAAAAGTAATGGTATTTCAAGAATCAATGTTTTTTTTTCTTTGAATTTTAAGCAATCATTAGCCATTTGATTTTTAATTAATGGATGTAAAAGATTTTCAAGCCATATTTTTTCATGGTGATTATTAAAAATAATATTTTTAAGTTTTGAAGTATTGATTTCATTAATAATAGATTCTTTATTGATTATCTTTGGTCCATAATGCTCAATTATTTTTTTATATGAATTTTTCCCAGGAATTATTAATTGTTTTGCATAATTATCGGCGTCTAATACTTTAATTTTTTTTTCTTCAGATATATATTTTGAGATAGTTGATTTACCGCTGGCTATGCCTCCAGTAAGTCCAATTCTTCTTTGTTGTTTAGGTAGCTTTCCTTTGTATGTCATATTTAAAAACAAAATAATTTGGTATGTAATCGGGAAGAGGAGTTAATATTAATGTATGTATAAAAACAAGCCGCATTGAACTGGTCTCGAAGGAGTAATTATGATTATTTATCAAAAGGCTTTACTTTTGCAGGCATTTCAGCAGGCTTAAAAGACTCCAGTAAAAAAGACCTTGCACTAATATTAGCTCCTAATAATAGTGTCTGTAGTGGTGTCTTTACTCAGTCTTCGGTAAAAGCATCATGTATTGATATTTGTAAGCAGAGGCTTCGTGAAACATCTGGATTTATTAGGGCAATTTTAGTAAACTCTGGTCATGCAAATGCATGTACGGGTTCGCAAGGTCTTAGGGATTCAATTTTAGCAACAAAAGAATTGTCTAAATTACTAGGTTGCAATGAAAATGAGGTTTTGATCTGTTCTACTGGTGTAATAGGAGTTCCAATTCCTATGACCAATTTGATTGAAGCTCTACCAAATTTAGTAGACCGATTAGATCATAATAATTTAAATGATGCTTCTGAAGCTATTTTGACTACTGATTTAGTGCAAAAAAAAATTGTTATGGAAACCGTCATAGATGGAAAAAATATTTGTATTGCTGGTTTTGCTAAAGGTTCGGGGATGATTTATCCGAATATGGCTACTATGCTTGCTTTTTTGACTTGTGATGCCGGTATTGATAAGAACTCTTGGGATCAGATTATCAATAATGCAGTTAAAGTATCTTTTAATACAATTACGGTAGATGGCGAGACGAGTACTAATGATACATTTTTGGCAATTAATTCAGGCGATAAAATCCATAAAAAAAATTTACCTATTATTCAAGAAGGTGTTAATCTCGTCTGCCAATATCTTGCTAAATCTATTGCAAGAGACGGTGAAGGTGCAAATTGTTTGATAGAAGTTTTGGTTCAAGGCACCAAAAATGATAGTGATGCAATTAAAATTGCGAAAAAAATTACTAATTCTTCTTTAGTTAAAACTGCTATTCATGGTTCCGACCCCAATTGGGGAAGAATAATATCGGCTGCTGGCAATGCAGGAATCATTTTTGATTTACAAAAAGTAGATTTAGTAATTGGAGAATTTGTAATTTTGGAAAAAGGCCGTTTACAAAACTTTAATAAGCAAAAAGTTGTTAGTTATCTCAAGTCAAAAATGAATTCAACTTATTTGCAAGATGATATTGTAGAAATTAAAATTCACTTCAATGATGGCAATGGATACGCTAAATCTTGGGGTTGCGATTTTTCCAAGCAATATATAGAAATTAACTCAGAGTACACAACTTAACGCTTAAATCAAGTTAAAACAAGAGGTTTTAGAGTCTTTGTGCGTTGCTTACACTCTGCTTAAATTAGGAATTATCATCATTCAATTAAATTAGGCATAGTGGATTAAATGTATCCATTAACTATGGTTGGATTTCCTTTGTTTTTGAACATTTTTCTATAATCATCATGCAATCTTTCAGTTGCCAATTTTCTTTTCTTCATTGCATCTCTGATTAAATCCATCTCATTGAATGTTCGATTGAGAATGGTGAATGGAGTAGTTAGTTTCATAAAACCTCCTTTTTTAATAAAGACTAAAAATTAATAACTCAGTCGCAGTAAATTAAACAATTTTGATTTGTTGGATGTTCTCTACATTCTTTCTCCCAAAAGTTTTGAAACTCAGGGGTGCATTTCTCAAGTTCTTTTGGGGTTTCGTTTAGATTTAATCCTGCATAATTAAACGCAGTTAAGTATCTTGGAAGAATGTTAAATTGATTGAATAGTTTCATAAGACCTCCTAGATCTATATCTATATTGTCCTCCTATTAACTTGAAATTCATAGAGTATTATTACCCGAGTAGAAGTGCTTTGTGGTTGTCACGACTATCTTTTCTCGTTCAGTAGGAGTAGAAATAATTCAGGAGTCAAAAGCACTTCATCGACTTTGTGGACAG
>CAJWWR010000019.1 GCA_913048245.1 uncultured Prochlorococcus sp.
AATGCGGCGAACTCATAATTCGTTTTAGGCGAGTTCGATCCTCGCCACCCCCATCATTAATTTGTTTACGAATGAGAATAATTTTTATTATTATGATTTTACTTTTCCCTGCATTTTTTGCGGCAAGTGAGCTTTCAGCACTTCTCATAAGACCAAGTAAGGTCTTAAGATTCATTGAGGAAAAAAAGAAAGGAGCTGATTCAATCCTTAAAATCCAAAAAAGATTTAGATCATCCCTAATTGCATCACAATTTGGAGTGACTATTTCACTAATTGCTATTGGATGGTTAAGTAATGGGATCGCAAAAAGCAACTGGTCTGATAATAATTTTAAAAATAGAATTTTTGACTTAATCTTCTTTTTAATTGTTGTTACGATAACAACTTTAATTTCCGGCCTAATACCAAAGGCGATCGTTATAAATAATCCCGAGTCAGCAGCATTAAAACTAACCACAATATTTGAAGCCGCTAAAAAAGGGATGAAGCCTATTATTTACATATTTGAGTTCTTCGCAAGTGCTTGCTTGGGATTATTTAAATTAAACAATAAATGGGATTCACTTAATTCTGGTTTATCTGCAGGAGAATTAGAAACTTTAATTGAAACAAATAGTGTTACAGGATTAAAACCTGACGAGAAGAATATTATTGAAGGTGTTTTTGCTTTGAAAGATACACAAGTCAAAGAAGTTATGATTCCTCGTTCAGATATGGTCACATTATCAAAGAACATAACTTTTGCTGAATTAATGAAGCAAGTTTATAAAACACGACATGCACGATTTTTTGTAATTGGTGAATCATTAGACGAAGTATTGGGGGTTTTAGATCTGCGTTACCTAGCAAAACCTATTTCCAGAGGGGAAATGGGCGCCGAAACTTTACTAGAGCCATTTCTCTTGCCAGTAACAAAAGTATTGGAGACTTGTTCTCTCGCAGAAATATTACCTTTAGTAAGGGATTACAATCCATTTTTATTAGTCGTAGATGAGCATGGAGGTACAGAAGGATTAATAACTGCAGCTGACTTAACTGGAGAAATAGTAGGAGACGAGATACAAAATAACAAAATTTACTCAGACATGAAACAACTAGATAATTCATCGAAAAAATGGTCCATAGCAGGTAAATCAGAAATTATAGAAATCAACAAGAAATTAGGATGTTTTATTCCAGAAGGTATTGATTATCATACTCTTGCAGGATTTTTATTAGAAAGATTTCAAAGGGTACCAAAAATTGGTGATGCCTTAAACTTCCACAATATTAGATTTGAAATCATATCAATGTCGGGGCCAAAAATTGATCGTGTAAAAATAATTCTTCCAATAAATAAAATACCCTCTTGATGGATGATAATATTTAGTAAATGAATAAGGATTATTTAAAATGAAACCAGCCTCATACCCTGTAAAGGTTGGAGTCATTGGTATAGGCAATATGGGCTGGCATCATGCACGAGTGCTTAGCTTATTAAAAGACGCAGATTTAGTAGGTGTTGCTGATCCGAATGAAGAACGAGGGAAACTGGCAATAGAACAATTTCAATGTGAATGGTACAGCAACTATCATGACCTCCTTAAAGAAGTGGATGCAATTTGTATTGCCGTACCAACCTTATTGCATCATAAAGTAGGTCTAGATTGCTTAAAGGGCGGAGTACATGTTCTGATTGAAAAGCCTATTGCCGCAAATGAAACAGAAGCTTCTTCTTTGATTAGCGCTTCTAAAGATGCAAATCGTTTATTACAAGTGGGACATATTGAGAGATTTAATCCCGCTTTCAGAGAATTAAATAAGATTGTAAATAATGAAGAAATAGTAGTCCTTGAAGCAAGAAGGCATAGTCCTCATGCTGATAGAGCTAATGATGTATCAGTAGTTATGGATTTAATGATTCATGATATAGACCTAGTATTAGAATTGGTAAATTCAAAAATTAAAAAAATTTCTGCAGTTGGAGGTAGGAATAGTGAAGGCCTAATTGATTATGTGAATGCTACATTACTATTTAAAAACAATGTCATAGCCAGCCTAACCGCAAGCAAGATGAGTCACAAAAAGATTCGAAATTTAAGTGCTCATTGTCAAAACGGTCTTGTTGAAACCGATTTCTTAAACCACAAGTTACAAATACATAGAAAAACACACGAATCCTATACTGCCGAACATGGAGAGTTGGTTTATAGGAATGACGGATTCGTTGAAGAAGTCAGTACAACATCCATTGAACCCCTATATGCAGAATTGGAACATTTCCTAAAATGTGTCCAAGGTAAAGAATCCCCCGAAGTAGACGGAGAACAAGCTTCCAGAGCACTTATTATCGCTGATTTTATAGAGTGTGCAGTTGAAAAGCCTGGAGAAGCAATATCAATTAAAACACTAATATAAAAATAATAATTTTATTTAAATCCTACAGCGGCCTGCCATACAAATACTAACAGAAAGAAAAATAGAGGGATTAGAGGAAGAACGTCAACTGTTGGAGCAAAAGCTTTATATGCTTCTGGGAGCTCAGCGAGTGTATTTAGAAGAATAAACACCTTTTAGATGAATTAATTAATTACTATAAGACGTTACCACGTATGATGAGCAATGGAGGATGTTTTCCATGGAGCGAAATCTATTGTAAAACAATTATCCTTTATTGCTTGGGAAATAGCATTTGTAAATCTTGTTAAATGATAGATATTATGCAAACTAATTAATGTTAATCCTAATAATTCATCATTTCTAATAAGATGATGCAAATATGCACGAGAATAATTCTTGCATGTTTCACAATGGCATGTCTTATCTATGGGGGAAAAGTCAGATTTAAAGCCAGAGTTCCTTAAATTAAGCCTTTCATCATTAAACAAAGCAGTTCCATGCCTGCCTAATCTAGTTGGTAAAACACAATCAAATAAATCAAATCCATTTGCAATAGCCAGAGATATTTCTTTTAAAGAACCAATGCCCATTAAATATTTTGGCTTTTGTGTTGGCAAAAAATTTGGCACTAATTTAATAACATTATGAATTTCCTCAACAGTTTCTCCAACACTGACTCCACCAACTGCAATTCCTGGCAGATCAAATGAGCTGACAAACTTTGAGCTAATTTCTCTCAATTTTGGATATCTCCCACCTTGTACAATCCCAAATAAAGCTTGATTGGGCGATTTTTTAACTTCGACGCACCTCTCAAGCCATTTATGAGTTCTTTCCATGGAGTCATAAATATCATTTTCACTGACAGTGTGAGGTGGGCAATGATCAAATGCCATTATCACATCTGAGCCTAAATTCATTTGAATTTCGATTACTTTTTCAGGCGATAAAAAAATTAAACTTCCATCTCTTGGATTTTTGAATTTAACTCCGGCATCAGAAATTTCATTTAATTTTGACAAGCTAAAAACTTGATAGCCTCCTGAATCAGTAAGAATTGGTTGTTGCCAATTCATGAAATTATGTAATCCTCCCGCTTGTTTAATTATTTTTTCACCAGGTTGTAAATGCAGATGAAAAGTATTGGCCAAAATCATTGACGAGCCTGTTGATTTTAGTTGCTTACTTGACAAACCTTTAACTGTTCCTAAAGTCCCAACTGGCATAAATTTTGGAGTTTCAACTAATCCGTGGGGAGTTTCAAAAATACCTGTTCTTGCTAAATTACTATTAGAACAAGAAGTGATTTCGAATTTAAACACAATAAATATATAGAGGCTTTCGAAGTTTTTACTAATCTAACCTATTATTTATTAAAGTTGTATCTATGAATTATTATCAAAAACAAATTTCTCAGTAATTTTGCTGGAGCTTGGATCTTCTACACTGTCTTTCCTCCTCTACCTTTCATTAGTCCAAAATTTGAAAATATTGCTCAATTTGCTCCTTTTCTAGGATTATTATTAGGCTCTTTGCAAAGCTTCATTTATTTATTCCTAAGAAATAATTCTTGGTCAATTCATGCAAGTGTAAGCCTCTGCATTATGTTTAGTTTGCTACTTACTGGGGGAATTCATATTGATGGACTAATGGATACTTTCGATGGTTTGTACGCAGGTAAAAGAAAAATGATAAAAGCGATGAAAGATAGTAAAGTTGGGTCTTTTGGGGTTCAGGCTTTTCTTGTTATTGGTCTAGTGCAATTTGCCGCTCTATCAAGAATTGACAGAAATATTCTATGGGTTTTACCAGTTAGCCTTTTCTGGGGTAGATTCTCTAATTTGATTTATATAAATCAACATAAATATATAAATAAAAAATCAAAAACAATTTCACATAAAAAATACTGGAGAGGAATTAAAAAAGAAGCCATAGTATCATTTATATTGTTTTTATTAATAATTAATTTTTATCTAATATATACAGACTCATTTATAGAGTTGATAAAGAATTTCACTATTAACTTCTTAGGTTTATTTGTCTCTTTTATGGTCCCTTCAATATTAGGAAATAAAGTTGGGGGATTTAATGGAGATACTTGCGGTGCAAGCATAGTTATAACAGAGACTATTATTTTACTTCTCTATTCATTTGTTCTATAGGTAATTTCAGATGAAAAATATTTGTTTTTTTTAAATCTTTTTTAAGATTAATAATTTCATTATTCACTCCTTCTTCACATAAATATAATTCTCCTCCAATTTGTCTTGCTAATTTTCTAGCTAAGTAAAGACCAACGCCAGATCCTTTTATATCCTTGGACGCACTTCCCCGGAATCCTTTTTCAAATATCTTTTCACTTTCGCATTTAGATATCTTTTTACCATTATCAAATATTAGAAATCCTGAATCAATAATTAATATTCCTACTTCAGAATTTTTATCAGAATACTTAAATGCATTTTCAAGTAAATTAGCAATAATTTCTGCTACGACGGCATATCTTGATGCAATACTTTCTAGTGTCCATGTTGGCCAATGAGCGTTTTGAGTCCATATTCTATTTTGTAATTTTGCGTTAGCTTTACCTCTCTCTAATATTGGTTTTAAAAGAGATTGTATAGTTATTTTCTGCAAGTTATCTAAATTGGGGGGTAATAATAATCTTTCTTCCCCAAGTTCAATTGGAAATCTGAAAGGTTCACTCACTTTTTCAAAAGAATTTAAATAATTATTGATTTGACTCTGTTCAACAAGCATACTTTCAATAATTTCTCTTGCATTATCATCCGAGCCAAGTCTTTTCATTAATAATTTTGCATAAGTAGTTAAAGCCGCTAAGGGATTTCTTAATTGATGCACAACAATTTTCACTTGATTGCGTAAATTATTGATTTCTTCATTATTTTTCTGCCTGTCTATTTCAATCGCAAAGCATTTAGCTAAAGAACTTGAAAGAGCTTTCAAACGCGAATCAAGCGATAAGGGCCATTCACCATTTTCAATCTCCGTTTCAACTCTTAAAACACCAATCAATAATTCTTTATCTTGTATTGGGTACCACCTTCTATTAGGGGATGCTACTTTCAGTTCAGGATCATCATCAAAAGGTAGTAAAGATTTTTCAAAATTGGGCCATTGGCTTATTAGTTCAAAACCAGCTTTTGAGTTTTCCTGAGGGGAAGCAAAATAAACTATAAGATGCTTAACTCCCATAAAACATCCAAAGCTTTCCAACTGCTTCAAAATTAAGTCTTGGAATTCATCAGAACGCTTCATAATTCAATTATTAGATTAAAAATTCGGAAAATTCAAAAAAACACTTGGAAAAATCTGAAAAAAGTATTAAGATTGTTAGTAAAGCCTGACGAAAGTCATCTCTTTTTATGAACAAATGTTCATAATTAATATGCTACATCAGAGGTTGATGGGTCCTCTATGTAATTGAATAATGATTTCATCTCGAATCATTTAAATAAGCCTCAAGAAATTACTGGAGTTCAAATCAATGTCAAAAAAAAGAAAAAGAATTAGTCGCCGGAGACTGGCTGGTCAAAGAGTTATGGCACATGTTCCTATTTATCATATCGAAACTGGCAAGCATAAACCCGTTACAGCAGCAAGAAGATTCATAGCTGAAAATGGTTTATCTGCACCCTCAGTATTTAATGTACGAAGAAATGAACATACAACAGATAGATTCTTCTGGGGTGAAAAAGGTTTATTCAGCGCTCAATACGCGGAAGAGAATCATTTCTTATTTCCTTCTTTGAAAATTGTTGTTGAAGGAATTGGAGAGGAAAAGATTTTTGAAGGGCTTGAATTATCAGCAGACGATTGGGAAGAAATTGAAGAATATGAATACGCTTTTGTTTAAATATACATTTTAATTTTTTTTCTAATTATAAAAATAAATTCAGGGTCAATTTCATGTGCACCATTAAATTCATGCAATTGACATAAAGACTCTGTATTTATTTTTATTTTTTTATACATATCTCTCGAGGTAGTTATTGGAACAATATCATCATTGACGCCGTGACTTAATAAAATGGGACATTTTATTTTTGGATCCCAGTCAGGATGTGCATAACCGCTACATGAGACAACTAATCCAAGCTCTATCTTCGAACACACTGCAATTGACATAGCTGCACCTTGTGAAAAACCCAACAATACAGTTTTTTTAAGAGATACGCTTTTACCAAGTTCATCAAGTGAATGTTTTAAGTTCTCAACTTCTCTTGTTGCCTCTTGCCAATTTGCAGGGAATAATCCATACCACTCTCTTCCACTATTATTAGCTCTTAGTGATGGTGCCTTAAGGAAAATAAGTTGCCAATCTAATTCAGAGTTTCTTACGATTGATTCGCCGAGTGGTAAAAGATCATCATAATCTGCTCCCCATCCATGCAACAAAATAATTCTACATTTAGCGGTTTGAGAGCCAATCGAAACATATTCATGATGTATATTGAATTTCATTTTATTCTGTAAGTAACTCAATTTTTTTCTTAATGTCTCCTATTGCCCTAATAAGTGTCTCAGATAAAACAAACATTGTCACTTTAGCAAAATTTCTAAAAGATAAATTTTCATATACTATCTTATCTAGTGGTGGAACGGCACAATATTTAATTGATGCAGGAATTCCTGTAACGAAAGTTTCGGATTTTACAAATTCCCTTGAAATACTTGAAGGACGGGTTAAAACGCTACACCCAAAAATTCATGGAGGAATACTAGCTAAAAGGTCTAGTAAAACACACTTAAAAGAAATAGAAACTAATAACATAAAATTAATAGATATTGTTGTTGTAAATTTATATCCATTTCAGCAAAAAATTTCATCAAATTGCACTTGGGATGAAGCTATTGAAAATATTGACATAGGTGGTCCCTCAATGATTAGATCTGCAGCAAAGAATCATAGAGATGTCTCTGTATTAGTTAATCCTGAACAATATGAAAAATTCATGAGAATGCTAAGCAAAGGTGCAGTTGATGAAATCTATAAAACAAAATTAGCTTATGAAGCATTTCAACATACTGCTAATTATGATGCAACAATATCAAATTGGTTCAGTAAAGAAAAAAATTTAGAACTTGAACTTCACTTAGAACCTTTCCCACTGATTAGACAATTAAGATATGGAGAAAATCCTCATCAGAAGGCTTCATGGTATGGAAATCAGCTAAGAGGATGGAGTGCGGCAAAGCAAATTCAAGGAAAAGAACTAAGCTATAACAATTTATTAGATCTTGAATCAGCTTTATCAACAGTTTTAGAATTTGGTTATGGTGATGAACCAACGCAAAACGAAGTCTTAAATACAGCGGTAATTTTAAAGCATAACAACCCATGTGGAGCGGCAGTTGGAAATTCAATTAAAGAAGCGTATCAAAAAGCCCTTGAATGTGACTCGGTCAGTGCATTTGGCGGAATTGTAGCTTTTAATAGGACTGTTGATATTGAAACTGCGCAACTACTATGCAATATTTTCCTTGAGTGCGTAGTTGCTCCATCTTTCAACAAAGATGCTCTTGAAATACTTAAAAACAAGAAGAATCTAAGACTTTTAGAGTTGCGTCCGGAATTAATAGATGAAAATAAATCGATAAGTAAATCAATTATGGGTGGTCTTTTAGTACAGGACAACGATAATAAAAAAGAGGAATCTGAAGATTGGGAGATAGTAACTAGTTTGAAGCCAAGTGAAGAGCAAATCAGAGATCTTAAGTTTTCATGGAAAATATGCAAACATGTCAAGTCAAATGCAATCGTTATTGCAAAAGGTGAAAAAACTCTAGGGATAGGAGCGGGTCAAATGAATAGAGTAGGCTCAGCAAAAATAGCCTTAGAAGCTTCTAAAGATTTTTCTAAAGGAGGGGTTTTAGCAAGTGATGGTTTTTTCCCTTTTGCAGATACTGTTGAATTGGCTAGTGAATTTGGAATTACATCAATAATTCAACCTGGGGGTAGCTTAAGAGACCAAGAATCTATTGATATGTGTGAATCAAAAGGAATATCTATGATAATGACCAAAAGAAGGCACTTTTTACATTAATCTAATTTGATTTTGGATAGTAAGTAATTTTGTTAGTCTGCCTGAATAGAGCTAACCTTCCTGGACCAGCACATAAAAAATATAAAGATATAGCTCCATAAATAAATGAAAGTTCGAAAGCATAATTATGACTCTCAACTACAGCTAATGGGAAGCCCTCTAAACCAGTATCCATTATATGGAAGTAGACAGCAAAAGCCATTGTTGAAAATAAGCCTAAAGCAGATAGCCTAGAAAATATTCCTAAAGCTAAACCTAAAGGGCAAACCAATTGAGTTATAGCGGCTCCAAAAGTCCAAATCACAGGATCTCCTGGTAAGAAAGGGAAATATTTACCTACCACAAAATCTGCAAATCCTTGAGGGTCCTGAAGCTTTTCGAGGCCATGATGAACCATAAGCAAACTGAATCCTATTCTTAAGAAGAAAATTGATAATTCCCCTAATATATTCACATCAGGATTAGTTGTAGGATTAGCTACTACAACTTCAACTTTCTGAGGGGCTTTAGTAGTATTCATTTGAGCTGTTTGTTTTTCTTGGGATGCTTTGTCTTCCATATTACTTTTAATTTGCTCTATTCTAAATAAAAAAGTATATCTTTAGGAAATTTAAAATATATGTTAATTCAAAAATAGTATTTAAAGTAATCTAGTTTGCTATTTCTATTAATTTCTCAATAACATCAGCTACAACTTTATCTGGAGTTGATGCACCTGAGGTTATTCCAACATTTATGTTGCCATTAGGCAAGAAATTAATTTTTTCTTCTAATTCTGCGCCAAGAGGCTTGTGACAGATTGAATTATTCTTAACAGAAATTCTTTCTGGGGTATCAATATGAAAAGACTCGATTTTTTTACTTATAGCAATTTCTTGAAGATGTGTTGTATTGGACGAATTAAACCCTCCAATCACTACTAAAATATCCAAGTCCTCATCTACTAAAGAGAACATTGCATCTTGTCTTTCTTCAGTTGCGTCACAAATTGTATTAAAAGCTAGAAAATGATCATTTAAATTTTCTGGACCATATTTTTCTAACATTGTCCTTTCAAATAACTTACCTATTTCTTCAGTCTCACTTTTTAACATTGTAGTCTGATTAGCTACTCCAACCCTTTCCAGGTCTGAATCAGGATCAAAGCCATTAGAAAAAGCTTTTGCAAATTTAGCGAGAAACTCTTTTCTATTTCCTTTACCTAAAATGTAGTCAGATACATAATTTGCCTCCTCCAGATCAAGAACAACAAGATACTTGCCAGCAAATGAACTTGTAGCCAATGTTTCTTCATGTTTAAATTTCCCATGAATAATAGAGGTGAAAACATGCTTTTTATGCTTCTCAACCGTATGCCAAACTTTTGAGACCCATGGACAAGTTGTATCTATAATATGACAACCCTTCTCATGAAGTAATTTCATCTCTTGAACAGTCGCTCCGAAAGCCGGAAGAATAACAACATCTCCATCTGAAACTAGTGAGAAGTCTTTAATGCCATTTTTGGTAGAAATAAATTTAACATCCATTTTCCTTAGATGATCATTCACTGAAGGGTTATGAATGATCTCATTAGTGATCCATATATTTTCATTTGGATAATGTCTTCTTGTTTCATATGCCATTGCAACAGCTCTTTCTACTCCCCAACAAAAACCAAATGCCTGAGCAAGCTTAATATTCAATCTACCTTTTTTATAGCTAAATCCATTATCTCTTATTGAAGATATTAAATTACTTTGATAAGCCTTTTCCAGGGCCTGAGCCCTTTTAGTTGGAGAGTCGAAGCCTCTCCTGTTATACCTATCTGAATGATGAAGTGATCTTCTAAAAGCTTGTGTATCCATAGTAATAAGATACTACATTATTTAAATTTATATAAAAACAAAAAAAAACCTGACATAAGTCAGGTTTTTAATTTAGATGAATTTAGTTTATTTTGCAGATGCAAAGTCAGGATAAGCTTCCATTCCATGCTCTCCAATATCTAATCCTTGAGTCTCCTCTTCTTCAGTTACTCGAATTCCTCCGAATAATCCTCCGATGATAGACCATGCAACCCAGCATGTTACTAATGTCCAAATTGCATAAGCACCAGCTCCTAAAGCTTGGACGAGAAGCTGATTAAGCCCTCCTCCATTCAATAGGCCAATACCTGCTGGACCTGGATCCATTCCATCAACTCCCCAAAGACCAATTACAACTGTTCCCCAAACTCCACATACGCCGTGAACTGAGAAAGCGCCTACTGGATCATCAATTTCTGCAGCATCTAGAGCAGCTACTGAGAAAACAACAATAACTCCACCAACGGCACCTGCAAGCCATGATCCTGCAAAAGTCATGTTTCCACAACCAGCAGTAATACTAACTAATCCAGCAAGAATACCATTGATAATCATAGTTAAGTCAGGTTTGCCAGAGGTTAATGTTGATAGGACAGTGGCCGCAATTGCACCACCTGCGGCTGCAAGAGTAGTTGTTACAGCTACATAAGCAACATATTCATCCATTGCAAGTTCTGAACCTGGGTTAAAGCCATACCAACCAATCCAAAGGATTAATGCTCCGAGAGTTGCGATAGCCATACTATGTCCAGGCATTGCTTGAGCTTTGCCATCGACATACTTGCCAATTCTTGGTCCAAGGAGCATAGCACCAACTAGTCCAGCCCAGCCTCCGACTGAGTGAACAATTGATGAACCTGCAAAATCAATGAATCCTAATTCGGATAACCATCCGCCATTCCACTGCCAACTTCCTGATATTGGATAAATAATACCTGAAAGAACAATAGCAAAAATGACGAATTCTCCGAACTTGACTCTTTCAGCAACTAATCCAGAAACGATTGTTGCAGCTGTTCCAGCAAATGCTGCTTGGAAAAGAAAGTCAACTGACGGTACTAAACAACCAGTATCTCCAGCAGCTGCGCATTCAAATGCACCGGAAGGATCAGCATCAAAGAATAATCCGCTGAAATAGAGCCATCCTCCTGCTACTGAATCCCCATACATTATTGAGTATCCAATAAACCAGTAGGCAGTAACGGCTAAAGCAAAAACGAAAAGGTTTTTAGCAAGAATGTTTACAGCGTTTTTAGATCTACACATGCCTGCCTCTACCATGGCAAAGCCTGCGTTCATAAAAATCACAAGGATAGTAGCAATAAACAACCAAAGGTTGTCAGCTAAAAAAGTCGCAGCCTGAGGACCAGTTAAGTCTCCGAGACCAGGACCAGCCTTTGCGGCAAAAGTAAAAACACTTAAACCAAAAAGAGCTAATGGGACTGTGGCAAGCCAAATCAAAGATTGATTTGTTCTTAATCCACGTATGCTGCGCAGGAGTAACATTGGACCTTCTAGAAGGCTAGCTTCTTGAAGTCTTCTGTTACGTCCTGGCCGCGAATGCAAAGCAGTGGTCATAAAAATTTTAATTTGACAAGAAAAAACAGGTTTTCCTGTTTCCTTCATATATAATTTTGAACAAAAAATTTATCAATGTCTAGTAGCCGTTGCTACCGAATAAGTAGATTTCCAAAAATTTGCTTAAAAAAAATCAGTTTCTAAAATTTAAGCATCGATTGACATCTACATTTTATTTTGTTAACTGAGGCCTAATTCCTTCCCAGGTTATACAATCTTTTTCAAACCCAAAACAACAAGGAATAACCTCTAGTCCAGATATAATAGAATCCCTAAAAAGCTTTCCGTACAATGGATCTGCTTCATCGCCTGGGAGAAAATATTCAGCATCTTTCCTTGTGATGCATGGTATTAAAACACTCCTATATTCTGGCATAATTCCAACAAGTTCTTTAAGGTGTTTCTGACCTCTAATAGTCACCGTATCAGGAAAAAGCGCAATATTGTCTTTCATCCAAGTTGTGTTTTTAACTTCAACATAAATTGCTCTTTTATCAGGATTTGAAGATTTTGGAGTTAAAAGAAGATCTATCCTACTCTTTCTCTGCTCCCCATAAACAACCTCATTTCTTAAAGAATCTATATGACCAAGATGAGAAATTAAAAGATTTTCCTCAATTAACTTTGTTATTAATTTATTAGCAAACAACGTATTAATTCCAACCCATACTGTTTTATTTTTAGAATCTAAGACTGCAACTTGTTCCCAAGTCCATGAAAGTTTTCTTTTCGGAGAGGAAGATTTGCTGACTCTAACTCTTGCTTGATCATATATGAGACCTTTCATTGGTCCTGTATTTGGACAATGTGCAGTTATTATCTCACCATCATCTAAGCGAATATCCGCAAGAAATCTTTTATACCTTTTAATCAAAATCCCTTCTTTTAAAGGAGCAAAGTTAAATATGGATTTTTCCATTTATGAAATCAAATAAAAATCAAATATAATTTAGCTAAGTCATCATAAGAACAATAGAGTAAAGATATAAATGATTGCATTACTGAAGAATAATTTTATTTCAACATCTTTTGGTACATCAATTAGTAAATTAATTGGACTTGCAAGACAGATATTGATTGCAGCCGCTTTTGGGGTTGGTATAACCTATGACGCATTCAATTATGCATATATTATTCCCGGTTTTTTTGCGGTTATTATTGGAGGCATTAACGGGCCACTGCATAATGCCATAGTTGCTGTTCTTACACCATTAAACAATAAAAAGGCTGGGTCAATTTTATTCAGCGTAAGCTTAAAGCTTATGCTAATACTCTCCATAGTCGGGTTAATTATTTATGCAAATGCAAATTATTTAATTGGCATAATTGGTCCAGATTTAAATATAGAGACAAAATTATTGGCTATTCGTCACTTAAGAATACTTTGTCCTTGCATTCCACTGTCAGCATTTGTGGGTTTAAGCTTCGGGGCACTTAATGCAAAGAATAAATTCTTAATCCCAAGTTTAAGTCCCGCAATAATAAGCATTACCACTATTATCTTTATTCTTCTTGATTGGCTTTTTACACTAAACAATAATTTATCAATAGGCTTACATAAAAGAGATCTTCTAGCGCTAGCAACTCTAACTGGAACTTTTTTTCAATGCTCTATTCAATTTATTGAAACCCGGAGAATTAACCTGCTTAAGCCTAATTTAGAATTATTTAAATTTAAAAAATTAGAAGTTAGGATTTTTAAACTAATTATTCCTACAACCCTATCTTCTGGAGTTGGCCAGATCAATGTCCTTGTTGATATGTTTTTCGTCTCTGGTTTTCAAGGAGCAGCCTCTGCATTAGCTTATGGGAATTTCTTAATCCAGGCA
The DNA here is from genome assembly GCA_913048245.1 of uncultured Prochlorococcus sp. Taxonomy (GTDB): domain Bacteria; phylum Cyanobacteriota; class Cyanobacteriia; order PCC-6307; family Cyanobiaceae; genus Prochlorococcus_A. Next base: position 13,702 of record CAJWWR010000019.1, read on the forward strand.
CCGCTTGGAATTCTATCTAATTCCTTAATTTTGCCGCTTCTTCCAAAGTTATCGCAATTAGTCAGTAAAAATGGCCATAAAGAATTCATAAAAAGCTTAGTTTTAGGAATTGAATCTTGTTTTTTAACTACTTTCTTTTTATCTGGAATGTTTATTTTATTTAATGAACAAATTATTGAAATAATCTTCCAAAGAGGGGCTTTTAATTATGAAGCCGCAATCCTAGTAAAAAAAGTAATAATAGCTTATGCAATAGGAATACCCTTTTACTTATTTAGAGATTTAATTGTGAGAGCATACTACATTTTAGAAAAGACCAAGTTACCTTTCCAACTGTCTTTTGCAGGAATAATTTTAAATGTTTTTTTTGATTGGATCTTGATAGGTGGCCCTATAAATAATTCTTTGAAACTATTTTCTTTTAATTATGGAGTGATAGGAATTGTAATTTCATCAGGAATAGTAAATTTCATTATTTCCATGATTTTACTAATAAGACTTAAAGTAAGTAAAAAAACATTGCCATTGAATCATATAGCAAACAAAACCTCATTAATATTTATAAGTTGTTTAATTTCTGTTTTTGTGTGCAATCTCATATTGAATGGGATCTTTAAATTTAATAATAATTTTTCAAATACTTTAATCTACTTATTCTCAGGATTAACAATCTATTTAGTTACGTATTTCTTTACCACTAAAATGCTCAAGGTAAACAATATCAACTTAAAAAAAATTATTTAATGTAGTCTTTAGCTTAACGAATCTAATATTTCTGCCAATTCATTTATTTGTGATGCTGGGATTAAACTAGAGAGAGGAAAATTGTTTTTGCCATCGCCAACTTTCACAAGTAAATCATCAAGGCTCAACTTTGTGGCTTCTTTACTACCTTTTTCTAAATTACTTAAAAGTTCAATAGCCAGCCTTCTTGCAAGACCCGCATCACCTAGATACAAATTCCAATTTTCTATTCTTATATAAATTTGATCCCCGATTATATTTTCGAGATCACTAATAGTTGATTCTTTAAATCCCATCACTTTTTATTTTTGATTGATAGTTGAAGTCTCTTGTGGTTTGTTAAGTATTACGTAGGTTAAATGAGCTGAAAGAATGGTTGCCCAACCAAGCGCAAAATAGTTGAAAAATTCTAAAGGATGCTTAATCTCTTTAAAAAGCCAAACTCCGCTGACTAATGCTGTGAAGATCATGCAATGGATTACAAAATTCACTATCCTTGAGAAATGTTTGTAAGTAGGATCCTCTACATCACCATTCCCATACCATTTGATAGGCATACTAAATAATTTTTAATTTGTTAATAATATGCATTTTACCTGAAATTCGGTTGACTAAGAGACCCAATACCAGAGATATTACATTAGTGTGCGCCTGTAGCTCAGTGGATTAGAGCATCTGACTACGGATCAGAGTGTCGGGAGTTCGAATCTCTCCAGGCGCGTAAAGTTTTAACTATGAAATAATTTTTTTATATTTTCCAACTAAAAATCTATTATATTGAACTCTATAAGTAAAAAATCCTAATGAGTTTCCTCAACAAACTTAATGAAACTGATCCTGAGATCTCAAAACTTATTGATTGCGAGACCAATCGTCAACAGACTCATCTAGAACTAATAGCTAGTGAGAACTTTGCATCATTAGCAGTGATGGAAGCACAAGGATCAGTATTAACAAATAAATATGCGGAAGGATTGCCCAATAAAAGATATTACGGTGGTTGCGAATATGTTGATCAAATTGAAGAGCTTGCTATTGAAAGAGCAAAAAAGTTATTTGATGCAGATTGGGCGAATGTTCAACCGCATAGTGGTGCTCAAGCAAATGCTGCAGTTTTCTTAACTCTTCTTAACCCAGGAGATTCCATAATGGGAATGGATCTTTCTCATGGTGGTCATTTAACTCATGGTTCTCCAGTAAACATGAGCGGCAAATGGTTTAATGCACATCATTACGGAGTAGATAAAGATAGTAACCTTTTAGACTTCGACAAAATAAGGGAAGAAGCAAAGAAAATAAAACCAAAGCTTATTATTTGTGGATATTCTGCTTATCCAAGAACAATAGATTTTGGTGCTTTCAGAGAAATTGCTGATGAGGTAGGAGCTTTTCTAATGGCAGACATTGCCCATATTGCAGGTTTAGTAGCCAGCAAATTACATCCTAATCCTTTGCCCTTTTGTGATGTTGTTACTACAACAACTCATAAAACCTTAAGAGGGCCAAGAGGGGGATTAATCTTGTGCAGGAATAAAGATTTTGGAAAACGATTTGATAAAGCTGTATTCCCAGGCACTCAAGGAGGTCCATTAGAGCATGTTATTGCCGCAAAAGCAGTTGCCTTTGGCGAAGCCCTTCAACCTGATTTTGTTAATTATTCTCAACAGGTAATTAAAAATGCCAAGGTTTTAGCCTCTACTCTTATTAAAAAAGGTATAAATATTGTTAGTGGTGGAACTGATAATCATATTGTTCTTTTAGATCTTAGAAGCATTAATATGACTGGCAAAGTAGCTGATTTACTTGTAAGTGAAGTTAACATAACAGCAAATAAAAACACTGTGCCTTTTGATCCTGAATCTCCTTTCGTAACAAGTGGCCTTAGGCTTGGGACAGCGGCCTTAACAACAAGAGGATTTGATGAAGATGCATTTATTGAAATTGGAGAAATAATCTCTGACAGATTATTAAATCCTGATGATTTAAAAATTGAAGATTCATGCAAAGAAAGAGTCCTCAAGTTATGTAAGACATTCCCTCTCTATGAAGGACAACTTGAAAGATCAATTTAAAGAAAAAGGTAAGCAAACAGTAGAAATTCTCTCTATTGGAACGGAAATATTGCTCGGCAATATAATAAATACAAACTCTCGTTGGATAGCAGAGCGATTATCTGAACTAGGACTAAATCATTTTCGCCAGACTTCCATTGGTGATAATTTAACTAGAATTCGTGAGATAATACAAGAATGTTCATTGAGATGTAATTTATTAATTATCACAGGGGGACTAGGACCTACACCAGACGATTTAACTGTAGAAGCAATTGCTAAAGCATTCGATCAAGATTTAATTGAGAAAGAATATTTATGGGATCAAATGTTAGAAAAACTTACAAATAAAATTACTAATAAAAATAATTCAAGTTTACGTAAACAATGCATGTTTCCTAAAAATGCGGAAATCATGAACAATCCCAGAGGAACTGCACCTGGGATGATTTGGCAACCAACAAAGAATTTTACAATCATGACTTTTCCAGGAGTGCCCAGTGAAATGAAAGAGATGTGGAATCAAACTGCAAGCAAATACATAAAAAACAATTTTTCAGAGTCAAATATCTTTCATTCAAATACTGTCAAATTTTGTGGCATCAGTGAATCATCTCTATCAGAAAGTATTGATGATATGCTTAGTTCAAAAAATCCAACAGTTGCACCCTACGCAAACTTAGGGGAAGTTAAGCTACGTATTACAGCCAAAGCAAAAAGCATAAGCAAGGCTCAAGAAATAATAGATCCTGTCAAATACAAATTAAAGCATAAATTCCCAAAACAATTATTTGGGGAGAATGATGAAACTTTAGCTTCAGTGATAGTTGATGAATTAAAGAAAAGAAAGCAAACTATAGTTTTTGCAGAATCTTGTACTGGTGGCTTACTTTCCTCTACTTTAACTGCTGTTCCAGGATCTTCAGAAGTATTTAAAGGCGGCATCATCGCCTACAGCAACGAGATCAAGAATACTCTATTAAATGTCTCTATGGATCAAATTGAAAAGCATGGAGCCGTATCTGAAGAAGTAGCTAGATCAATGGCCATAGGGGCCAAAAAACATTTAAAATCTACCTGGGCAATTTCAATAAGTGGAATTGCGGGTCCTAAAGGAGGCACCCAAGAAAAGCCAGTTGGACTTATTCATTTTGCAATTGCCGGTCCTGATAAGACTTTAATTTTCAAAAAAATGTTTAATTCCATAAGAACTAGAAGAGAAATTCAGAGACTAAGTGTAAATGAATGTTTAAACAATTTACGATTAATCTTATTATCAAAAAAGAACTAACATTTTTTAATTGAGTCAACACACCTTATTTGACAAAGTCTGGGATCTGCATAAGGTAAAAGATCTGCCTGGTGGGTCATCTCAAATATTCATTGGCTTGCATCTAATCCATGAAGTCACGAGCCCCCAAGCATTTGGCAATTTAAGAGATAAGAATTTACAAGTTAGATTCCCATCAAGAACAGTTGCAACAGTTGATCATATTGTACCTACAGACAATCAAAGCAGACCTTTTAAGGACATCCTCGCTGAACAAATGATTGATACGTTAGAAAAGAATTGTCGCTCAAATAAAATAAAGTTTTTTAATATTGGAAGTGGTAACCAAGGTATTGTTCACGTAGTAGCTCCTGAACTTGGCTTGACCCAACCTGGAATGACAGTAGCTTGTGGAGACTCTCATACATCCACACATGGAGCATTTGGTTCCATCGCCTTTGGGATAGGAACCAGTCAAGTCAGAGATGTGCTAGCAAGCCAGACTCTTATAATGAATAAACTAAAAGTGAGAAAAATATTTTGCTCAAATAAATTATCTCAAGGAGTTTACGCAAAAGATCTGGTCTTACACATAATTAACAAATTAGGGGTAAAAGCTGGTGTGGGTTTTGCTTATGAATTTTCAGGCCCAGCGATCAGTGCATTATCCATGGAGGAGAGGATGACAATATGTAATATGTCAATTGAGGGAGGAGCTAGATGTGGTTATATAAATCCTGATGAGAAAACATTCAATTATTTAAAAAACAAAGAATGTGCACCATCAGGGGATCAATGGACCGAAGCAGTGAATTGGTGGAAGAGTCTAGCTAGTAATAAAAAAGCTGTTTATGATGACGTAATCGAAATAGATGCTTCGAAGATTGAACCTACTATTACATGGGGAATAACGCCCGGGCAAAGCATAGGTGTAAATGAGAAAATTCCAGAATTAGAGGCAATCGAAAAAGATGATCAATATATTGCAGGTGAGGCATATGAATATATGGGCTTCAATCCAGGACAAGAAATAAAAGGCATACCAGTTGATGTATGTTTTATAGGTAGCTGTACTAATGGGAGAATTAGCGATTTAAGAATAGCCGCAGAAATACTTAGAAACAGAAAAGTTGCTCCTCATATTAAAGCTTTTGTCGTACCAGGTTCAGAAATGGTCGCTAAAGAAGCTATAAATGAGGGCCTTGATAAAATCTTTATTGATTCAGGATTTCAATGGAGAGAGCCAGGTTGTTCAATGTGTTTAGCAATGAATCCTGATAAGTTGATTGGGAATCAAATAAGCGCAAGTTCAAGTAATAGAAATTTTAAAGGTCGACAAGGATCTCCAAGTGGTAGGACACTATTAATGAGCCCAGCCATGGTAGCCGCTGCGGCAATTACTGGCAAAGTAACTGATGCAAGGGAATTTATCAAACCATGAAATCTAATCAAAATTTACCTAGAGGACCCATAAAAAAAATAAAAGGTAAGTGTATATTCTTACGAGGAGATGATATAGATACCGACAGAATCATACCTGCCAGATTTCTGAAATGTATTGATTTTGATACTTTAGGAGAATCAGTTTTTGCAGATGACAGGATCAATAGTAATGCTCTTCATCCTTTCGATTTAAAAGATTATCAAGATGCAAGCATTTTAATTGTTAATAGCAATTTTGGATGTGGATCTAGTAGGGAACATGCTCCACAAGCATTAATGAGATGGGGTATTAGAGCTATTATTGGAGAAAGTTTCGCCGATATTTTTTATAGTAACTGCATTGCGATAGGCATTCCATGTTTCACACTTGAAAAAGAAGTTATTAGAGACCTACAGGAAAAAGCTCAACAAAAAGATTTGATTTTGAATATTGATATTCAAAAATCCACCGCAGAAATTCATAATGTTTGCATATCACTCAATTTAAAAGAATCTTCAAAAATATCTTTCCTTAATGGGGAATGGGATGCAACATCAACTCTACTTGAGAATATAGATTTAATTGAAAAAAAATGTAAAGAATTACCTTATATGAAATTTTCAAAGATATGAAACAATAATAGCAAGGAACTTACAAACATATATTTTTAAAACAGAATCTAACCATTTTAACTACAATTAAAAATTTTCAAATGCAAATTCATATGAAAAATACACACAATAAAAAATTGATGTATGATTTTAGATTTTTCAAACTTTAGCGAAATGAGTATAGATTTCTATAAAAAATTTATCTTTATTATTGAAATAAAAATAATTTTTTAAAATAATACAATAAATTTAAAATAGGAAAGTTCTTGATCTCAATAGATTTAAGATCAATTATTTAAAATCAAATAGTTTATTAGTCTTGTGGACTTTCCAAATCTTTTCTATTTGGTGTTCTCGTTGGGTCACTAGCGAGGAAACCAAAAAGGAAGATTCCAACGAA
>CAJWWR010000020.1 GCA_913048245.1 uncultured Prochlorococcus sp.
AGTCTTAATTAGGTGTACTTTTAAACTATCGACTAATCCAACTTAATAGTAATGAGTGATTAGAGTGCGAAAAACCTTTTATTCCCACTCAATTGTCCCTGGAGGTTTGCTTGTAATATCGTAGACAACTCTGTTAACTTGAGGAACTTCATTAACGATTCTGTTTGAAATTTTTTCTAAAATATCAAAAGGAATTTTTGACCAATCAGCTGTCATGCCATCTTCACTAGAAACACATCTAAGAACTATTGGCCAGGCATAAGTTCTTTTATCTCCCATCACTCCAACAGTTTTCACTGGTAGCAAAACAGCTAAAGCTTGCCAAATATCATTATATAATCCTGATTTTTTCACTTCATCTCTAACTATCCAATCAGCATTCCTTAAACAATCTAGCTTCTCATCACATACTTCACCAAGAATTCTTATTGCCAATCCTGGACCTGGGAAAGGATGCCTCTGAATAATTTCATCAGGCAAACCTAAAGCTTTTCCGAGATTGCGAACCTCATCTTTAAACAGTTTCCGTAAAGGCTCAACTAATTTAAATTGCAAGTCTTTAGGTAAACCTCCTACATTGTGATGACTTTTAATCTTCACAGCAATCCTTTCACCTGTTTTAGGATCGATATTAGTACCTGCACTCTCAATGACATCAGGATAAAGTGTACCTTGAGCTAAATAATCAAAAGGGCCTAACCTTTTACTTTCCTCTTCAAAAACTCTTATGAATTCCGTACCAATTATTTTTCGTTTTTTCTCTGGATCTATAACTCCCCGTAATTTATTAATAAATCTTTCACGAGAATTAATATACTCTACACGAATATGGAATTCTTTATCAAAAAATTCCATAAGGAACTCTGGTTCACCTTTTCTCATGAAACCTTGATCTATAAACATGCATGTCAACTGATCTCCTATAGCTTTATGTAATAAAAAAGCCAAAGTAGACGAATCAACTCCTCCAGAAAGTGCCAATAATACCTTTTTATTGCCCACTTGATTTCTTATTCTTGGGATTACTTCTTCAATAAATGCATCTGTTGTCCAATCTGGTTTGCAATGACAAATCTTATATACAAAGTTCCTAATTATAGTCATCCCATATTCTGAGTGAACAACTTCAGGATGAAACTGAACACCAAACAATTGAGTTGAGGTATTCGAAATGACTGCATGAGGTGTATTTTCAGTATGAGCATTTTTTGAAAAATTTAAAGGTAACTTATTTATTGAATCCCCATGACTCATCCACATTATCGATTTATCTTTTACATCTGATAACAAATCGTTTTGAATATCAATATTTATAGGCGCCCTTCCATACTCTGCTTTATTAATAGCTTGAGTAACAATACCTCCCAATTCCTTGACCATTAGCTGCATTCCATAACAAATCCCTAAAATAGGAATGCCTAATTGAAAAATTTTCTCATCGCATTTAGGAGCATTGTTTTCATAAACAGAGTTAGGTCCACCACTTAGGATGATCCCTTCGGGGTTTAAATTTTTAACTTCATCTATGGATATGGCATGGCTAACTACAAGAGAATAAACATTTGTCTCTCTGATACGCCTAGCAATTAATTCTGAATACTGAGAGCCAAAATCTAAAATTAGTATCGAAGGATCTCGTTCTTTATGAGAGGAATTTTGAATCATATATAAAATCTAGCTCAAAGAGAGAAAAAGAGTACTGAAAAAAAATAGAAAATTCTTTTTTAAAGCATTAAGCGGCCAGATCTACTTATCCACCTAATTTTTCTTTCTCTATCGAATAATCCCACTCCCACTTCTATCTCATTAGAACAATATCTAGCAATATAGTTTAAAGTCCTATTTTCAATAGTATCGACAATATATAGCCATAGTTCATTAGCTACTTTAATATCTATATTCTCAACGATTTGCAAAGCATCCTGAACATTATTGCATTCAATTATTTTGTCAATGATTTTAATTGGTATTTTTCTCTTATGTGCTAAATAAATTAGTATTTCAATTCTCGCATCAGCAAGATGATTATGCGTGTGAAATATGCCTCCAGCTAATTTAATAAGTTTACCGTGATATCCAAGTATGAAAATTTGTTTTACATTTTTAACTGCAGCATAAACTAATAAAGGTCCAACCCAATTGCCAATTTTAATAATTGATTTACCTAGATTATTCATCCTCGCAAGATCCAAACCATTTTCTCCAATTGCAAAAATAATCTTTTGATTCGGATCATGTTCAAGAACTTCATCTAAATCTGCTTTGGCCTGCTCAACTTGCTCTGGGGATGCGCTTGAATATGTTTCTGCAGTTGTACCAATAATTGATAACCCATCCACTATTCCAAAAGATCTATTACTTGTCCTTTCTGCTAAAAATTTTCCATTTGGAAAAATTATCTCTAAATTCAACACAAAGCCAGAAGGTATATATTCAACTAAATTTGCTTGAAGAAGTTGTTTAGCAAAATTCGATATGCAAATATCCAATCTTTCTACATGAGTTCCTACTCCATAACCTGGAATAAGATTAATCATTTCATGCTTATTTATTTCTACCTCCTTACATTTTTGAAAATTGACTAAAGTCCATATTTCTAAGTTCTGAGTTATGTCTAAATCTAATCCTGAATCGACAAAAGTTATTGCAAGTGCTGTGAATTTATCTTTTAAAAAACCAGCAGAATGAACTTTAATTTTGCAAATTTCTTTATCGTTAGGAACAACAAGGGTTTCATAATTATCAAATGAAAGCCCTCGTAACTTTTTAACTGCAGATTTTGCAGATGCTGTGACCCATACTGGTAAAGAAAATCCTTTTTTCAAAGTAAGTAATTGAAAAATATATAATGATAACTAATCTTAGAATGACCTATTAATTCAAAAGTGGCCATACAAAAAAAATTATCCCTCATGATCCCTGGGCCAACTCCAGTGCCTGAAAGAGTTCTAGAAGCTTTAAGTAGACACCCAATAGGCCACAGAAGTAAAGAGTTTCAAGATATCGTTGAATCAACAACAAATAATTTAAAATGGCTCCATCAAACATCCAATGATGTTTTAACAATAACTGGAAGTGGTACAGCCGCAATGGAAGCAGGTATCATAAGCACTTTATCCAAAGGGGATACTATTATTTGCGGCGAAAATGGGAAATTTGGTGAAAGGTGGGTGAAAGTTGCACAAAGTTTTGGGCTCAAAGTAATTACAATCAAATCAGAATGGGGTAAAGCATTAAATCCAAATGAATTTAAAAATGTTTTAGAAAATGATTATCAAAAAAAAATAAAGGCAGTTATTTTGACTCATTCAGAAACATCAACAGGTGTTATCAATGACTTAGAAACAATAAGTTCATACATTAAGAATCATAAACAAGCTTTGTCAATAGTTGATTGCGTTACGAGCATTGGTGCATGCAATGTACCGACAGACGATTGGGGGTTAGACATTGTGGCTTCAGGATCTCAAAAAGGTTATATGATTCCTCCAGGTTTAAGTTTCGTATCAGTGAGTAAAAAAGCGTGGGAGGCTTGTGAAAATTCTGATCTACCAAAATTCTATCTAAATTTAAATTCCTATAGAAAAAGTCTTAAAAGTAATAGCAATCCTTATACGCCAGCCGTAAATTTATTTTTTGCATTAGATGAAGCTTTGAAAATGATGAGAGAAGAAGGTTTAGAAAACATCTTTCGCAGACACAATAAACATAAATTAGCTATATCGTCTGCAATGAAAGCTCTAAACTTGAAATTATTTGCTGACGAGAATTTTTTAAGTCCTTCTGTTACATCTATTAAAACAGAAAACTTTGATGCTGAAACATTTAGAAAATTGATTAAAGATAAATATGATATTTTGCTTGCTGGAGGTCAGGATAACTTAAAGGGAAAAATTTTTAGAATTGGTCACTTGGGCTACGTAAATGATAAAGATATAATTTCTGTTATTTCAGCAGTTGGCTTAACATTAATTCAAGAATCAAAAATATCTGTTGAAGCGCTTGGAGAAGCTCTAAAAAAAGCTCAAATTATATTAAATCAATAAACCTTTTAGGTACCAGGCTCTTCAATATTTCCTCCTAATTCAAATATTTTTTGCTTAAGAATTTTTGACCTCTTCCCATCCCCTTTAGTTTGAGCAATTGCCAGAGCAAATTCTAATTTTTCTAATTGATGGCCTCCCTCTACAAAAGAAAATCTTTTTTTAATTTGTTTTTTTTGCGGTTGGTAGGAAATTCTTGTTGACATAGCTAAAAAACCTTTTTTTATTATTATGCCAACTCAATGACCATTTATGTTGAGAAAATATTCAAAGTTTTCTGGAATATAAGATCACATTTTTTTATTAAATTAGTAAATTCTAGAAAAAGTAAAAAATTCATACAAAAAATAATGACTAATAGAAAAATTTTTTAGCTATTATGATCGAATAATTTATCAAGAAAAAAATGCTCAATATTAATCTCATATATTATGCTTTAGCGGGTTCTTTAATTGGATTACTTGCCTTAAAGACAGGAATTCCAGCTGCTCCATTAGCAGGTGCCTTGCTTGGCGCAAGTATTTTAAGCATTAGCGGGAAAATTGAAGTTGCGAATTGGCCAGTAGGAACGAGAACAATATTAGAAATCGGTATAGGAACTGTTATTGGGACATCCTTAACAAAAGATTCTTTAAATGATCTACAAATATTATGGAAACCAGCAATATTGATTACTTTTACATTGGTTGTCACAGGTCTTGCAATTGGACTTTGGACGAGTCGTTTGCTAGGAGTTGATATCATTACTACAATCCTTGGAGCAGCACCTGGCGGTATTAGTGGGATGAGTTTAGTTGGTTCTGAATATGGAGTTGGAGCCGCCGTGGCAACATTGCATGCAGTTAGATTAATAACTGTACTCTTAATACTTCCATTAGTTGTGAAGTCTCTAAGTTTAATAGGAGTTATAAAATCATAAAAATACATAGACATAATTAAAATAAAGGATATTTTTTAAATAAGATGTTTAACAATCGATGCGTACCTTCAAAAATTTAAAAATAATTGTTTTATTGATTGGCGTGTCATGCCAAGTTGCCTTATTTACTCCTAAAACACTTGCAGGATCATTTGGAGCCGAGATTTTCTGTGCAATGAGAGATGGTGGTAATGATCATGAAAGTAGCTGGGAGGCAGCATATAGTTACATCAAAAGACAAAAAGGGGGGCTATTCAAAGTTTCTCCAAAACAAGCTGCTGCACTTATAATAGAAACTGTAGTAAGAGAAAAAGACACGTTTAGCTATTGCATTCAATACCTAGATCAACTTTACCCTGATAGAGAATTACAAAGACAGCTTGAAGAAGAAGCAGAAAGAAAAGAGCAAGAAGCATTAGCCGCAGAAGAACGAAAAAGAGAAATTGAGGCTTTAATAGAAGAAGATGAAAGTCTTTCTGGAGAAGAGTTTGACAGATATAGTTATTAATATTAACTTCAGTATAAATTCAAACATAATCTAATAAATTCTTATTTTTAAACATACTTGTAAAATAATATTTATCATATTGACTTTTAAAATTTACAAGGCATTATTTATTTAATTAAATAAACTGAATGCATATTAATGATGCTGTTTTTTTAGAGGATTTATGTCCTAAACTTAGATTTAGACAATGGCGAAAATCAATACACAGATTTACAGAAAAGAAATGCATTTATTGCGGTAAACCATCAGAATCAATTGATCATGTTCTTCCTAGAAGCAGAGGAGGTTTAAGTACAACAGAAAATTGTGTGCCAGCATGTTTATCGTGTAACGGAGAAAAATCTGATTATGAAGCTTTTTATTGGTATAGAAGACAGAAATTCTATGACCCTAGAAGAGCAATGGCTATAAGAGCATGGCTAGAGGGAGATCTGAGACTAGCAATAAGATTATTGCAATGGGCTCAACCACATCAAAGGAGCATCTTATCAACTAATAAAAATAATGAGACAAACTTGAATGCGGCTTAATTAAAAGATATTGCAAACTTGTTCTGAAAAATTCTTCATACAAATTTGTGAATTTTTTTGAGGAGCCTCTGGAAAAAATAGAACAAAAATAAAAGACAAGAAAATTGGAAGAACCAAAAATTTGGATTTTATTGAGTTTGAATAAAGATAGTTACTATTAACTTTATCCCTACATATAGAATAACTAGTTGTTGCTATATTAAATTTGGCCTGAGGCTTAATTAAGGTCTTCATCAATTTGCAATACATTTGTACTATTTATAATATAGCATGGCACCCTCTGCAAGTCCTTTAAACCAAAATAGTAAATTTTTAATATTTGGCGGTGGTTACAGCGGACAATACTTTGCAAATGAGATAAGGAAATTGGGATGCTTAGCGCTTACCAGTAATAGATCAAAAAAGAATAATGAGTATTCCTTTTTCTTTGATAGTTCCTCTAATGAAATACCCGCAGAGCATATTTTTTCTAATACCACTCATATTCTTAGTTGCATCCCTCCCGGTAAAAATGGAGAGGATCCTCTACTTTCTAAATTACAAGCTAAGCTGGAAAGTCTTTCACTAGAGTGGGCAGGATATCTCTCGACAACTGGAGTATATGGCAATACCGATGGTAATTGGGTCTCTGAAAAAGATACTGTAAATCCTCTGCAAGAAAGAAGTAAAAGAAGAAGACTATGTGAATTAAATTGGATTAATTCAAATTTACCTACTCAGATTTTTAGACTACCAGGCATATATGGGCCTGGAAGATCCACGTTAGAGTCAATCATTAAAAAGAATATAAAAGTTATAAACAAAAAATCTCAAATTTTTTCCAGAATTCACGTTGCTGACATTGCTAATTCAATTATTTATTTATTAAAAAATAAAAATGAATTAGATTTTCATCAAATAATTAATATATCCGATAATCATCCATGCTCTCAAATTGAAGTCATTAAGTTTAGTTATGAATTATTGGGATTAAATATGCCTCAAACTATAGAATTTGAAGAAGCAAAAAAAATGTTATCTCCTATGGCTTTATCATTTTGGGAAGAAAATAGAAAAGTCTCAAATGATCTGCTCTGCAATAAGTTGGGATATCAACTGATATACAAAGACTATAAATCAGGATTAAAAAATTGTTTGGGATTAATTAAAAATCGATCAAAAAAGCTCTATGTCTAAACAATTTAAAGAAAAATTTAATATCGTAATTACTGTTGGAGATGAAAAGGGTATTGGTCCTGAGATCATACTAAAAGCATTATCACTAAAAGAACTCCATTTAAAATCTAAAATAATTGTGGTTGGATCGAAAAAAAAATTAATTGCTGAATATAAATTACTTAAATCAATTGGCACAAAAAGACTTAAGAATCCAGAAGAATTAGAAATAGAAGATATTACCAATTCAAATTTTTCGAAAGAAATGGACAATAGTGGGAATGCCAGTTTCTACTATCTTCAACACGCTATAGAAATGGTTCAATCATTGCCTAAAGCTACTCTTGTTACTGGACCAATATGTAAAAAATCCTGGGCTGAATCTGGTCATCATTATCCTGGTCAAACAGAATTTCTAGCTGAATCTTGTAATGCAAAAGATGTAGGAATGTTATTTACAGCAAAATCTCCGATTACAGGGTGGAGATTCAATACGCTTCTCGCAACAACTCATATACCACTGAAAGAAGTACCAAAGCATTTGAACAAAAATTTAATATTTTCAAAATTAGATCAATTGTCTAATTTCGCAAAAAAATTTAAAAATAATCCTCACTTAAAAATAGCAGGCTTAAATCCCCATGCTGGTGAAAATGGACTGTTAGGCCTAGAGGAGACTGCTTGGATGAAAGAAACTCTAGAACAATGGTCTGACTTAAATCCCAACATAAAAATTGAAGGCCCTATGTCTCCAGACAGTTGCTGGATTTCTTCGGCTAAAGCATGGCAAAAAGAAATATCAGAAAAAAATGATGGGATTTTAGCTATGTATCACGACCAAGGACTAATTCCTGTAAAAGTTATAGCTAGTAATTATTCAGTAAATACAACATTAGGGTTACCTTTTGTGAGAACATCACCAGATCATGGTACCGGATTTGATATTGCAGGAATGGGTATTGCTCAATGCCAGAGCATGATTGAGGCCATAAAAACAGCTAGAGAGTTCAGCCTTGAATTATGATTGTTTAACTCTCATGAGAACTTGACCAAATTCAACTGGTGTCCCATTATCAACAAGTATTTCAACAATTTCGGCATTGAATTCTGATTCAATTTCATTCATTAACTTCATAGCTTCAAGAATACAAATTGTTTGACCAACCTTAATAGAAGAACCTATTTCCACAAAAGGATCTTCTCCGGGAGCAGAAGCCCTATAAAAAGTCCCAACCATAGGAGAGGTAATATCTGTTAAGTCAGATCGTCCTGGCGGGGGAATAGCTGGCGTATTAGCGGAGCTAGAGGTTGTGACAGGTTCAGACTTTAAAGGCTGGCTCAAAATTACTGGATTTTCAGATGTTTTACTAATTAAAGTTTGATTAGCAACATTAGGTTCGTAGAGATTTCGTTTAATTTCGAGTTTAAAATCTTCTCCTTCTAGAGAAAATTCCTGAAAATCACTTTTAGAAATTTTGTCAATTAGTCGATTGAGATCATCGTGATCTAATTTCATAGCCATTAGCTTTCCCTTCCTAAATAACTATCGTTTCGTGTGTCGACCTTAATCATTTCACCAACGGAAATAAATAAAGGAACCATAACCTGTGCTCCTGTTTCAAGAATAGCTGGTTTAGTGCCTCCACTTGCAGTATCCCCTTTGACACCAGGATCAGTTTCGGTCACCTCTAATGTAACAGATATTGGTAGCTCTACCTCTAAGACTTTTCCATCCCAAAAAATAACATTAACCTCCATACCTTCCTTTAAATACTTTGATTGATTTCCTATTTGATCTGAAGTCAATCTAGTTTCTTCAAAAGTAGTCATGTTCATAAATACATAATCTCCTGACTCCACATAAGTATGCTGGAGGTTAGACTTCTCAAGGATAGCTTGTTGAACTGATTCGCCGGCACGGAAAGTTTTTTCAACTACGTTGCCATTTTGAACAGATTTTAATTTTGTTCTAACAAAAGCAGAACCCTTGCCAGGCTTTACATGTAGAAATTCAACTACACGCCAAACTTGACCATCCAACTCGATGGTCGTCCCTGTGCGAAAATCATTACTGGAAATCATTCCCGTATTCTATACCCAGAGATCATAAACCTGTATGAGCACTATGCAAAAATTTTTATCAAATCTGAACAAAAATTATTTGTTTGTATTATTTTTATGTATTCATGTTTTTTTGTTCCAGCCAATCAACGTTTTTGCTGATTTGCCAACGGGTAACGCCGTCAAAGACCCCTACGCAATACTGAGAAATGCTCTTCCAATTAAACAAAATGAAATTCAAGAGATTCAACATAAACTCGAAGAAACCAGTGATCTTGTGAGAGGCAGTAGATGGCCAGCGATATCAAAAACTGTTACAAAATGCAAATCTTTAGTAAAAAAATACGAGAGAAATATAATTAATGAGTTGAAGACTGAAGACCAAAAAAAAGCTGAAAATTTTTTATTGATAATAAATAAAAATATTGAAGAACTTGAAATTGCAGCTAAAGTCAAAGATAAAAATTCCTTCATTATAACTAGGAGGTCCATACTAGAAAATATAGGTAATTTAGAGGAATTATTTTTACCAGAAGAATTCCCATATGAAATCCCAAAAGAATTTGATAATCTACCAAGACTTCTAGGTAGAGCAACAGTAAAAATTAATACTAATAAAGGGGATATGTATGCAATTATTGATGGTTATAATGCTCCAATAACTGGCGGAACATTTATTGATCTAGTAAATAAAGAATTTTACAATGAATTGCCAATTAATCGTGCCGAAGAATTCTTTGTATTACAAACTGGTGATCCTCAGGGTGACGCAATTGGATATATTGATCCTAATACCAATGTTGAAAGAAAAATTCCTTTGGAAATAAGAGTACCTGGCAAGGAAGAAACTTTTTACAACCAAACTTTTGAAGAATTAGGTTTTTACACAGAGACGCCAACATTGCCTTTTGCAACTTTAGGAACTCTAGGATGGTCTCACTCCAATACAGCAATTGACGATGGCTCATCTCAGTTCTTCTTTTTTCTATACGAGGCTGAATTAAACCCTGCTGGTCGAAACCTAATAGATGGAAGAAATGCTGCATTTGGATATGTTGTAGATGGGTTTGAAATATTGGAAGAACTTACAATGGATGACAAAATTATTTCAATTGATATTATCGACGGGTTAGAAAACTTAAAACTCAATGCCTAAAGAATTAATAAAAAATATTGGAGAGAAAGAATTAATAAGGAGAATTTCCAAATATATGCCTCCTAAGCAAATCTTAGATGATTGTGCTTTTCTTGAGACAAACAATAATGACTTGTTAATTAATACAGATGTAATGGTTGAAAATACACATTTTACAAATCAAATACTTTCACCAAGAGATTTGGGATGGAAAGCCGTAGTAACTAATTTATCTGATTTATTTTCAAGTGGTTGTCAAAAAGTACTTGGCATTAATATTGGCTTAATTCTGCCTGCTACAACAGAATGGGAATGGGTTAAAGAACTATATGAAGGAATCAATGAAGCTTTGCTTGAGCATGGAGGCTCAATCATGGGAGGAGATTGCTCATCAGGAGAAGCTAGAACAATATGCATTTCAGCTTTTGGAACACAAGGCAAGTTAAAACTAAGAAGATATTTTTGCAGGCCTAATGAAATAATTATGACTACTGGATTACATGGTTTAAGTAAATTAGGTTTTATGTTAAAAAATCAAGCTGTTGAAGAAAAGTCTCTAATTACACCAAAATTGAGAATTGCTTCTGAAAAAGCTTTTTGCAGACCATCTCCAAATAGTGAAGTTATAAAACAAATGATTCGGTCGAACATTAACAATGACTCTAATGCAATAGGTTGTACAGATAGTAGTGATGGTCTGTATCAAGCTTTATCAGATTTAGCCACTTCAAGTGATTGCACAGCGGTGATAGATTACCTCAAATTACCAAAACATGATGATTGGCCCTTTGGAGAGGTCTGGGACGAATATTACTTATTTGGGGGTGAAGATTATGAATTAATTTTTTCTCTTCCTGAGAAATGGGCAAGACAATTAATTAAGATTGACAAATCTGTCAAAGAGATAGGATTCTTTAGAGAAGGAAAATCTAAAGTAGAATTAATTAATTTTCCAAAGAATATCCGATCTCCGGCACAGATCTTTTCTCATTTTTAAGTTATTCCCAGTTTTTAGCAACTATTTCTGCTAAATCTACAACTCTTTGACTATATCCCCATTCATTGTCGTACCATGCAAGAACTTTAACAAGGTTATCTCCAATACACATTGTTAAATCACTATCTACTATGGAAGACTCATTAGTACCAGCATAATCACTTGAAACAAGTGGTAAATCGCCATACTTTATAATTCCTTTCATTGAAGATTGAGAAGCATCTTTTAAGGCTTGATTAACTTCCGAAGCAGTAACAGCTTTAGCCGATTCAAAGACGAAATCAACTGCAGAGACATTTGGTGTTGGAACTCTCATTGCAATACCTGTAAGTTTTCCTTTCATTTCTGGATAAACAAGTGCTACTGCCTTAGCTGCACCTGTTGAAGTTGGAACAATATTTGTAGCAGCTGCTCTGGCTCTTCTCAAATCTCTATGACTATTATCTAGAATTCGCTGATCACCAGTATAACTATGAATAGTTGTCATTAATCCTTTATTTATCCCAAAAGTTTGATCAAGGACTTTAACTACTGGCGCTAAACAATTAGTAGTACAACTTGCATTACTTAAAATATCAAAGTCTTTGTGGTTATATGAGTCTGCATTTACACCGACTACATAAGTACCAACACCTTCTCCTTTACCTGGAGCAGTTAAGATCACTTTTTTTGCGCCAACCTCCAAGTGTTTACTAGCACCAACATCAGTGTTGAAAACTCCTGTTGATTCAATAACTAAATCTACACCCCAGTCTTTCCATGGAAGATTTAAAGGATTTCTATCGGAGAAACATTTAATTGTTTTGTTGTTAATTACAAAGGTATCATCTGTATAGTTAATATCGACACCTTCAAGTTGCCCTAAAACTGAATCATATTTAAGGAGATGAGCATTCGTCTTAGGATCTGAAGTGACATTGATACCAACAACTTCAATATTGGTATATGCGCCTCTACTTAACCAGCAACGCATAAAGTTTCTACCGATTCTGCCGAACCCATTAATTGCAACACGCAAAGTCATAACAAAATAATTAACTAATTGAGACCTGAACTGCTGATCATACTGAATTTTTTGCAATAACGTAAGCATTTATTAATTTTTAAGAAAATAGTTTTTTTTAATTCAAAAATTAAAAAATCGATTTTTGTAAAATAAAGATAGAAAATTCATATAAAGTAGTTATCTTATATCTGACAAGTTCATATTTTTTTAATAAGTTAATTGCCACAAAAAGACCACTATCACTTAATTGGCATAGGCGGAATAGGTATGTCAGCAATAGCCATTGCATTACTTGAAAAAGGCTATTCTGTATCAGGTTCTGACATTGTAGAAAATGAGTTAATAAGAAAACTTAAAACTCTTGGTAGTTATATTTTTTTGATACAACAAGAAAAAAACATAAGTTTTATTAAAGATAAATATTACGGAAAAAATATAATAATAGTGATAAGTTCAGCAATTAAACAAAGTAATCAAGAGTTGAAATTCTGTTTAAAGAACAATTTCACAATAAAACATAGATCAGAAATATTATCACTATTGATGAGTCATTATTACTCAATAGGAGTTGCAGGAACACACGGAAAAACAACTACAAGTACTTTTTTGGCAACCTTATTAGATTTATGCACAAAAAATTGCTCATCTATACTCGGAGGAATTTCCCCTCAATATAACTCAAATGCAAATATCAAAGATAGTAAATATTTGGTAGTAGAAATCGATGAATCAGATCGGACTACATCAAATTATGAAACAGAATTAGCAATTATAAATAATATCGATTTTGATCATTGTGACCAATATACCAATCTAGATGAAGTAATATGCTCCTTTAAAAGTTTTGCAAATAAATCAAAAGCAATATTAATAAATAAAGATTGTCCTACGACAAAATCCAATTTCAATTCTATATACACTTGGTCTATAAAATCCAAAGAAAATGTATCATTTTCAATGATTCCCAAAAAATTCACAAAAGCAGGTACGATAGCAGATTATTATGAGAAAGGATGTTTAATAGGCGAACTAAATTTACCTATACCTGGACTTCATAATTTGTCAAACTTCACTGCAGCATTTGCCGCTTGCAGAATTAATAAAATACCATTTGTAAATATTAAGGAAAATGTAAAACATATAAAATTACCAAAAAAAAGATTTGAGTATAGAGGAAGTTATCTAGGAAGAACGATTGTTGATGATTACGCTCACCATCCGAAGGAAGTTCAAGCAACAATACAGCTATCTAAATTAGTTATTAATGATGATAAAAGTCCCCACAAGAAAAGGTTAGTTGTTATTTTTCAGCCTCATCGATATACAAGAGTCAAAGAATTTGCCAACGAATTTGCTAGTGAATTATCCAATGCAGATTTAATAGTATTGACTGACATTCATAGCGCAGGGGAAAAACAAATAAAAAGTATAAATTCTGAACTTATAGGTCATAAAATCATCAAAAAAAATAAAAATTTAAAATACTTTAAAAATAATTACGAAATTCAAAAGCAATTCTGTGACTTTACTAGAGAAAATGATTTTATAGTCAATATGGGAGCAGGTGATTGCCATAATTTGTGGGACATCCTAACAATCAATACATAGACTTGAAAATATGCAAAAATTTAATCAAATACAAGAAAACATAAATCTAAAAAACTATACAACAATAAAAGTTGGAGGAATTTCTAATTATTTTGCGGAGCCCTCGAATATTGAAGAATTCATTAATTTACTGAAATGGGCCAAATCGAAAAATTGTCAATGCTTAATTTTAGGAGCAGGTTCTAATACATTAATTAAAAATATTAACATCAAAAAACTTACTATATGCACAAGAAATATGAATAAAGTAAAAATAGAACCTAAAACAGGTCTTATTTACGCTCAAAGCGGAGTACTTCTCCCTAAGCTATCTACTCTACTTGCCCAAAATCACTTCACAGGAGGAGAGTGGACAATTGGAATTCCAGGCACTATTGGTGGTGCAATTTATATGAATGCAGGAGCTGGAAAATATTCGATTTCAGATAATTTAAAATCTGTAAAAGTGATTGATCCGGATACATTAAATACTTTCGTACTTAGTAAAAATGAAATTAATTTTGAATATAGATTCAGCTCGTTTCAATTAAGTCAACTAATAATATTGGAAGCAAAATTTTATTTTTGGAAGAAAGGTAATAAAGAAAAAATACTCGAAAAAACAAAAAGTATTATTTCTCAAAGAAAGAAACAACAACCCTATCACTTACCGAGCTGTGGTAGCGTATTCAAAAATCCTATAAGTAATTATGCGGGCAAGTTAATCGAGGAAAGTGGACTTAAAGGTGTTTCAATCGGTGGAGCAGAGATATCCACTATGCATGCAAATTTCATTGTCAATAAAAATTCAGCTTCATCAGAAGATGTTTTTTCTCTAATAATCTTGATTCAAAAAAAAGTACTACAAAAAACCGGCATATTGCTACATCCTGAAGTAAGAATGATAGGTTTTGACTATCCTTAATTTAATAACATTTGTATACAATGGCTGGTTTTGGACTTCCAAATTTTGGACAACTAACTGAAGCTTTTAAGAAAGCTAAACAAATTCAACAAGATGCTCAAAAACTTCAAGATGAGCTTGAAACGATGGAAATTGAAGGAAAAAGCCAAGATGACATGATAACTGTATGGATAAGTGGCAATCAACAACCAATAAGAGTTGAAGTAAATGAAGAAATTACAGAATCAGATAAATTAACAATTGAAAAAAATATTTTAGAAGCAATAACAAATGCTCATGAAGAATCTACAAGAACAATGAAAGAAAGAATGAATGACCTTACAGGGGGCTTGAATTTCAATCTTCCTGGCTTTGATGAAAAGAATTCTTAGTTTGTTCTACTAAAAGTCTATAAAATTGATACCTTTCAAAATCTTTATTTAAAATACAACCAGGCTCTGAAATATGTAAGCAATTTCTGAACTTACACTTTATTTCTGCATCTCTCAATTGATTATAGATTTCAGGGAACAAATTTTGTATCATCAGATAATGAATTTCCAATTCTTTTTGATTAAATCCTGGTGTATCAACAATATAACTATTAGTAGATAATGAAAATAACTCAACGTTTCTTGTAGTATTTTTGCCACGCTTTATCTTCTTTGAAACAGAAGCTGTTTTATTCTCTAATGTGGGTATTATTTTATTTAATATCGTAGTCTTTCCTACTCCTGAAGGCCCCATCAAAAGAGAACATTCTTTGGTTTTAAATTCTTGAAGTAATTTATTATAGCCATTAGATTCTGATATTTTTAATGCATGAGTAATATATCCCCACTTTTCCAATTTATTTAAAAATAAATCTTGTTCTTTTTTAGAAATTAAATCGCATTTAGTTAATATTAATGAAATTTTGACCTGAAGGTTTTCTGCATTAATTAGAAATTTGCTTAACTGAGAAAAATCCAATTCGGGTTCTTTAACAGCAAAAGTAACATAAACATCAGAAATATTTGCAACAGATGGTCTATCTAATAAATTTTTTCTTTTAATCAATTGCTCAATAACGCCTTGATTTTTTTCTGTGTTTTTTGTTTGTGAAAACAAAACCCGATCGCCTACAAAAATAAAATTATTTTTATATTTGATAGTTTTTCTTGTCTTACATAAGAACCGATTCGATGTAAGTCCTTTTTTATCGTCAATTACATCTACATAAAAAAATTCATTAAATTTCTTAGTGACTAAACCTAAATGCTTATTAATCGAGTTCATTAGTTATTAATAACTGAATAGAATTTGTATTTTCTCGACTTATTTTTATGTTATACCCCATTTCTCTAAGACTTTTTATAACCATGGTTTCTGGCTCTCCTCTATCAAGCGTTACAAAAAGTATATCCCCCTTAGACATTTTTTCTAATGCTAATCTACATTTAACTACGTTTAAAGGACAAGGTATATTTTTTAAATCCAGCACTATTGATTCGTTTTTCAAGGATCTTTACTAAAAAATTTACTGAATAATCCACTATTAACATTTTCGTTTTGCGATGAATAATGAGAGGCTAATCCCTCTAATAATTTCTTCTCTTCACTTGTTATCCTAGTTGGTAATTTAACCTTTATTAATACCTCATGATTTCCTCTGGCTACTGGATTGCCTAATCGTGGTACACCTTTATTCTCAAGAATTAAAGCGCTATTTGGTTGCGTTCCACTTGGAACATTAAGATTTTCTTTACCATCTACTGTTTCAATTTCAATATTGTCTCCCAATATTGCTTGAAGATAACTTATGGAAACTTCAGAAAAAATATTTATCCCTTCTCTCTTTAGTTTAGGATCTTTTTTGACTTTAATAAAAACATAAAGATCTCCAGATGGTCCACCTTTGAGGCCAGCATTACCTTCTCCAGCAACTCTTAATTTTGTACCTGTATCTACACCTGAAGGAATATTTAACCTTAACTTTTTCCGTACTTGTTTAACACCATTACCTCCACAATTTGGGCAAGGATCAGCAATAATTTGACCAGAACCGTTGCAATTAGGACAATCTGCAACTTGTGTGAAATTACCAAAAGGTGTTCTAGTTGCACGCCTCACTTGGCCTGCACCTCCACAAGTAGGACAATTAGTAGGACCAGTTCCTTGTCTTGCTCCGCTACCTTTACAAGAATTACAAGTCTCTAGATGAGGAATTTTAATTTCTCTTTGTTCACCAAAAATAGCACTTTTAAAATCAATATTTAAATCATATCTCAAGTCATCTCCTTGTTGAGGTCCGCGTCTTTGAGATCTACCTCCTTGACCACTTTGACCTCCAAAACCATTGAAAAAAGTTTCAAATAAATCAGCAAAGCCTCCCATGTCTCCCATATCAGGCATTCCAGCAGCTCCACCTAAACCTGCCTCACCAAACTGATCATATCTAGCTCTAGTATCCGGATTAGCTAAAACTTCATAAGCACGACCAATCTCTTTAAATTTCTCCTCAGCACCAGGTTCTTTATTTATATCTGGATGATACTGTCTTGCTAACTTTCTATAAGCTCTTTTTAGAGTGTCGGAATCTACGTCTCTTGAAACCCCAAGTAATTGATAGAAATCAGCCATTAGAATATTTTATCAAAAAACCTAATTATCTTCAGATTCATTTAATTCTGAGTTAGGTTGTTCCTCAACTTTATCTTTTTTTATGTCATCTTGCGGCTCTTTTGTTCCTGGGCCCATAGAAACCTTTACTAAAGCATGACGTAAAACCTTTCCATCTAGGTGATAACCCCTTTGTAATTCTTCAGTAATGACGTCTTCGTTATATTCTTCACTAGGTTCTCTTAAAACTGCCTCATGTAGGTTTGGATCAAAAGATTGCCCAACAACACGCATAGGTGCAACACCTTGTTGTTTTAAAACATCCACCAATTGTTTATATAAACCCTGATAACTTCTATGAAGATCTTGTGCTTCTTCACTTTCAGGTTTTAATTGTTGTCTTGCTCGTTCGAAATTATCAACAATCGGTAATATAGCAGTTAAAGCTTTAGAAACTAACTGTATTTTTAAATCGTCTTGATCCCTAGATTGCCTTTTACGGAAGTTTTCAAAATCTGCAGCTATTCTGACATACTGACTTTTTAGGGTCTCATGCTCCTTTTCTAATTGTTCTAAACGAGCATCATTGTTAGAGATAGTATTTTTTAGATCATTGGAAACGTCTCGCTCGATATCTTTACCACCTACATCTTCCGGATTACTGTCTACATTTTCCTCTTGATTTACTGCATTATCTTGCGATTCAATAATTTCTTCGCTGATAATTTCAGGATTATCATCACTTTCAAGATTTTCAACTTTGATGTCTTCCATGATTTTGATTGATCACTCAACTATATTGATTGAAATTGGTAAAGAATTCAAGCTGCGGAAGCCCGCACCCAGATTTTTATTGTGGATGAAATGAAAGAGCCAACCCATTATTACAAAATCGCTTTCCAGTAGGCTTTGGTCCATCATTAAAAACATGACCTTGATGCCCACCGCATTTAGAACAATGATATTCTGTTCTTGGAACAATTAACTTAAAGTCCATCTTTGTCTCTATAGCTCCATCGATAGCACTCCAAAAACTTGGCCAGCCTGTACCACTGTCATATTTAGAGTCTGATGTGAACAAGGGCTGATTACATCCTGCACATTTAAATATCCCCTCCCTTTTTTCATAATTTAAATTACTTGTAAAGGGTCTTTCAGTTCCTTCTTGTCTTAAAATATAAAAAACCTCTGGCGAAAGCCTTTCCTGCCAATCTTCTTTTGAAAGTGATTCATAATTTATTGAATCTTTATTAGACGCAGCAAAAACTTTTTGAGGTTTGAAAATAAACCTTAAAATAGATGCAAGAGGAATTAAGATAAAAAATCTTCTATTTAAGAAACGATTCATTTTTATAAAAGAAAAGAAAATTTAAATGATTGATACTAAAAGTAATTCTATAAACAATTTAAACAAAATAAGTATTGCACCCATGATGGATTGTACTGATAGACATTTCAGAATGATTATGAGACAGATTAGCTCTAAAGCCCTACTCTATACAGAAATGATTGTTGCACAGAGCTTAATATTTTCTGATAAAAAAAGGCGTTTTTTAGATTTCAATAAAGATGAACATCCAATAGCTATTCAATTTGGCGGAGATGATCCCTTTCTACTAAGTGAAGTTGCAAAGATGGCTCAAGATTGGGAATATGATGAAATTAATTTTAATGTTGGTTGCCCGAGTCCAAGAGTAAGTTCTGGGAATTTTGGGGCATCCTTAATGAACTCTCCAACACAAGTCGCTAAATGTATAGAAGCTTTAAAAAAAAATAGTAATTTACCAGTGACTGTAAAACATAGAATAGGAGTCGATGAAAATGATAGCTTTACACATTTAAACAAATTTGTTCAGACTCTTTCTCTCGCAGGGGCCGACAGATTCATAGTTCATGCTAGAAAAGCATTGTTAAAAGGTTTAAATCCAAAAGAAAACAGAACTATTCCACCACTTAGATACGATATCGTAAAGAAATTAAAAGAAGAAAACCCAAAGTTGCTTATAGAAATCAATGGAGGGTTCACAAGCGTTAAGCAATGCGCCAATGCTCTAGAGACTTTTGATGGTGTAATGATTGGAAGAAGTGCTTATAAACATCCTTTGAGGTGGAGTCCGATAGATGAAGAATTTTATGGTGAAAGAAGAAAAGTCATAAAAGCATCCGAAATAATTTTTAAATTAATCCCTTACATTGAGGATCACCTTAGTCAAACAGGTTCATCCTGGGAAATATGCAAACATTTAATAAACTTAGTGGAAAGTATTCCAAACGCAAAAAAATGGAGGCATAACATAACCTCAAAATCAATATCAAAGGAGTTAAAAATCAAAGATTTAATAAATAGCGCTAAGGATTTAGAAAATATAGGGCATTAGCAATTTAGGAGACTTAACTTTCTTCGTTTGCATCATTTGAGGTCCCTCTCCTTCTCCTACTCCTACTTATTTCATGATCATCATCAGATGATTTCCCATAACTCCTGTCTTCCCATCCCTCTGCACCAGATATCTTTGACTCTGTATTTTGGTTGGTGTTTTCCGCACTAAAGGTACTACCTCCATATCTTCCCCCATAGCCTGAGTTTGATGAATTACCTCCATATCTTCCCCCATAGCTTGAGTTTGATGAATTACCTCCATATCTTCCCCCATAGCCTGAGTTTGATGAATTACCTCCATATCTTCC
>CAJWWR010000021.1 GCA_913048245.1 uncultured Prochlorococcus sp.
GAACATCCAAGGCCAAGAAGAGTTGTTGGAAGAATGGCTTTGGTTGGAGATGCGGCCGGTTATGTTACTAAAAGCTCAGGAGAAGGAATTTATTTTGCCGCCAAAAGTGGCAGAATGTGTGCTGAAGAGATAGTTCAGGCTTCTAAAAACGGAAAAATAATTCCTTCTGAAAATGATTTAAAGAATTACTTGAAAAAATGGGATAAAAAGTATGGCACAACATACAAAGTCCTTGAAATTCTTCAGAATATTTTTTATAGAAATGATTCTGCTAGAGAGGCATTTGTTGAAATGTGTGATGATATGGATGTACAAAGATTAACCTTTGACAGTTATCTTTATAAAAAGGTCGTGGCGATGAAACCTTTACAGCAGTTAAAGTTAACATTCCTTACACTTGGTTCGATTTTAAGGGGCAGAGCTCTTGCACCCTTAAAATATAAACCTGTCAAAAGTGCTGTAAGAGAAGAAAAAGAGGTAGAAAAAATGCTTAAAGATTTCTCAATAAAAGGTGGAATAAAAGTTAAAAATTAAATTAATGCAAAGTCTGCAATTAATAGTAAATAATTTCTTAGAATTCCCAGCATATTCAGCCTATTCTTTCTAAGAGATAAATCATCAGAAATGATCAAGACTCCTAAATTATTGTCAAATAAATTTTCAAGTTTAATAAGATTTTCATCGAACAGATTAATGATTTTCTCATAATCAATTTCTTCAGCCAAAGACAGCTTTTCATATTCCTGAATTATTGAATAAACATCTTTCTCACATTCTTTCTCAAAAAGG
The DNA here is from genome assembly GCA_913048245.1 of uncultured Prochlorococcus sp. Classification (GTDB taxonomy): domain Bacteria; phylum Cyanobacteriota; class Cyanobacteriia; order PCC-6307; family Cyanobiaceae; genus Prochlorococcus_A. The sequence continues at coordinate 790 of CAJWWR010000021.1, forward strand.
CTTTTATCTATAATGCCATATGAACTTAATTGAGATTTATCTAAATCACCCTTCTGAGAAAGATTAGTAACTCTTATGATCATATTTCTAATATTTTCAAAATTATTTTTCTTTAATACACTGTTTGCTATATTTAATCTTTTTTTTAAATCAATTATGTTAAAAATCTTTTGACTTGAATACCCCTCTAATTCTGTAATTGCTTTTATTAATTCTTTGTTGTCATTTATTTCACAAAGATGACTAATAATTCTCTGTTTTAAAAATCCTAACAGATCATCATAAACTTCATTAAAGATAAAATTACAATCTTCAATTGTTTCATTCCAATATATTAGTAATTTATTGATTAGTTGAACAAAGGGCAAATTCAAGTCAAAATGCCATGCTATTTGAATTATTCCATTTAAATTTCTTCTTAAAGCGAAAGGATCTGATGAGCCAGAAGGCCTCATACCAATCACATAAATGCTGATAATATTTTCTAACTTATCAGATATTGAAACAATCGCTCCATAAATGGATGTAGGCAAATCATCATTCGAGAATCTGGGCAGGTAGTGTTCCGCAACTGCTAAAGAAACTTCATCACAAAATCCATTTTTTTGGAGATATTTTCCTCCCATTAAACCTTGTAATTCAGGGAATTCATAGACAATTTCACTACAAAGATCATGTTTAGAGTACTTAATAGATTCAACAACTTTGGCTGAATCAACATTGTCTAAATTAATAGAATTGCAAATTTCTAAAGAAATATATTCTGTTCTTTTTACTTTGTCGTAAATATTTCCAAGTCCTTTTAGGTAACTTACGTTTTTCAATTTTTGATTTCTATATTCACAGCTGTTCTTTGAGTCAGACTCCACAAAAAACTTGGCATCAGAAAATCTCGCCTTTAGAACCTTTTCATTACCAACTCGTATTAAATCATTAGAAGTATCAAGTCCGTTGGATATGCAAAAAAACTTTGTATCAAGGATGGATTCTGATGTCATCTCTAGCTTGGAAGTAATTCTATTATTTTTAAAAAGAGGAATATATCTTTGATGATTCTTCATGACTGTACATAAAAGCTCAGAGGGTAGATTTAGGTACTTTTCTTCAAATGAACAAACGATAAGTCTTGGATTCTCAACCAGATCTGTTAATTCGTCAAGTAATTCATCAGCTAGTAAAGGGAAAAGATTAAGTCTTTTAGCCTCATTATTTATTAAATTACAGATACTTTTCTTTCTGAATTTTCTATCAACTAACACCCCAGCTGATTCCATAATCTCTAAGTAATTATCAGATTTATCAATTCTTACAGTACCCTTCACAAGTCTATGTCCACTCGAGCTATTGCCTATTAATATGTCAGAATTAAGTCCATCTAAGGAAAAGTTTAAAATTTCATCATTGTAAAGCGAAACAATCCATCTTATAGGTCTAGAAAATCTAAAATTTCCGTAACCCCATTTCATGAACCTTTGACCATGCAAATTCTTTATTACTTTAGGCAAGAATGAGGATATGAGTATCTTAGTAGATTGACCATGATCTATTTTTTTACCAAAAACAAATTTACCTTTATCTGTATCCCTAATCTCTAGTTCTTCAACATCGATTCCCAGGCTATTTGCAAATCCTACGGCGGCCTTACCAGGTACACCATTCGGATATGCTATTGAAGCTTTAGGTCCTTTTCTCTCTACTATCTTATCCTTACCAAAGTCTATTAATCCTGTAATTAAAACCATTACCCTTCGAGGGGTAGAAGAACAAAATATATCATCAAACTCAACTGAAGCTTTATTTAGCTCAAACTTTATTGCATTATAAAATTGATCTACCACAGAATTAGCAAATTTTGCTGGTAATTCTTCAGTACCAATTTCAATTAGATATGTAGACAAAAAAAAATCTTAATTATTATAATTATAATTTACTACCAGTTAAATAAGCTTTTAGCTAATGTATAAAAAGAGATACCTTTTTTTATTCATTTGTGATTAAAGTAGAAAAAGTAAACAAACCAAAGAAAGACAAAAAGCCAACAGTCTGCTTGGCTAATGGATTAGAAGTATCAAAATTCGAGAAATTTAAAGGCAATAGCAAATATCTCAAAGAGCCATTAGCAAGTGAATTAAATAACGATAGTGATCATTTTACAAATGATGCAGTTCAACTCCTAAAATTCCATGGAAGTTATCAGCAAAATAATAGAGAAAAAAGAAATCCTGGCAATAAAGATTGGCAAATGATGTTAAGACTCAGGAGTCCTGGAGGGGAAATACCAGGAAAATTATTTTTAGCCTTAGATGAATTGTCAAACCAATTAGGTAATAGCACTCTAAGAGCTACAACAAGGCAGGCTTTCCAAATGCATGGAATAAGAAAGGAAAATCTTAAGACTGTTATCAATACGATTATTAAATCTATGGGTTCAACTTTAGCTGCATGCGGAGACATAAATAGAAATGTAATGGCCCCAGCGGCACCTTATAAAAAACCAGATTATATAAACGCAAGAAATTTAGCTGTAAAGGTAGCCGATTTTTTAACTCCATTTGCTGCTCAGGGTACCTTCCTAGAACTTTGGGCAGATGGAGATCTTGAATACAAAATCAAGCCTGAAGCTGATATCGAAATCGAGAGAAAATCTCAGTTTAAAAAAAATGTATTTAGTGGCAATAAGGAGGAGCCTCTTTATGGTTCGACTTACTTACCACGAAAATTTAAATGTGCAGTTACTGTACCTGGCGATAACTCTGTAGATTTACTTACAAATGACATAGGAATTGTTGCATTCACTTCAGACAAAGGAAAATTAGAAGGTTGTAATTTTTACATAGGGGGTGGAATGGGTAGAACTCACAATACTGAAGAAACCTTTGCAAGGATTGCTGATCCACTCGGTTACGTGGATGAAAAGTCAATATTTGAGTTAATTCAAAGTATTGTTGCCATACAAAGAGATTATGGAGATAGAAGATCGAGAAAACATGCTCGAATGAAATACCTTTTACAAGACAAAGGTATTAAATGGTTCAAAGAAGTATTAACCACAAAATACTATAAAAAACAAATTAAACCTTTAAGAAAGGAACCCAAAAAAAAATTAATTGATTACCTTGGTTGGCACAAACAAAATGAAGGGACATGGTTTGTTGGCATACCCTTATTGTCTGGAAGACTTGCAGGAGAGAAAAAGATTCAATTACGAAGACTTGTAGATAAGTATGATTTAAATCTGAGACTCACACCTAATCAAGATATATTATTATGCGATATTGCAGAAAAATTTAAAGCAGAGATCACTAATATTCTCACAAATATTGGTTATAAAGACCTTAAAAACATAAATGAAATCGAAAGACACGCTTTAGCATGTCCCGCATTACCTTTATGTGGTTTAGCTATAACTGAGGCAGAGAGAATCCTACCAGATATCCTTAAGAGAATAGAACTTTTACTAAATAAACTTGAAATAAACAAAACAATTCTGTTTAGAATGACAGGGTGTCCAAATGGATGCTCGAGGCCTTATATGGCTGAACTAGCCCTAGTAGGTAGCGGTTTAAACCAATACCAACTTTGGCTAGGAGGCAGTAAAAATCTTGAAAGATTAGCGAAACCTTATCTACAGAAAATGTCTTTGGATGACTTAGAAAAAACGATAAAACCATTATTAATTTCATGGAAAGAAACATCTATTGATAAAGACTTTGGAGACTTTATAAACGAAAAAGATTCTTCTTTTTTAATTAACCTATTAAAAAATTAAATTTTAAAGTAATATTCCTCCATACAAAGCGTTTTTCTTTTCGTTTTTCCAGGCCCATAATTGATCGCCGTAACTGAAGTGCCACCATTCGTTTGGATGCTGAACAAATCCAAATTCCAACATGGTTTCTTTAAGTAATCTTCTATTACTATTCCATAAAAAGAATTCATTATCATTCTGATCATTATAATAATCAGGCTCAGCACTTTCCTCCATTGAATCTATAGAACATCCCATTTCAACAAATTCACCAGAACAATCAATTAAGGAAACATCTAATGCGCCACCTGTGGAGTGAGGAGGCGGAGAATTATTGCCAGACAAAGGATTTGCCCAAAATTTCTCAACCTTTTTGGCAATATTATTATACAAATCTCTATCTTCCTTCTGAAAACTAATTCCACTTTTACTTAATTCATCTTTTAATGCCATGTTGAACATAAAACTCTGAACTTGCAAAGGCCGCCAACTGTCATAAACAATAAGTGATAAATCATTTCTTTTTGACTGAAGATATTTCTGTGCCTCTAGCAATAAAGTTACTACTCCTTCTCTTAAACACCATATTTGATTTATGTTTTTATAAGGTGCTCCTAATTTAAGGTAGGGATGCGGTTCTACAAATTTAATATCATGAGGTATCTGAACTAATCTTTCATTGTTTTCAAAAATTGGAATATTATGCCAAGGTTTCAAGGAATGCAAATAAAGTTCAATTTATAATCGCATAACTAGGAAGAAATTCAACTTTTTGTTTTAATTCAAGAAATCATGAACAAATTTGTTATTAGACTCCTCGTAAAGGGCCTGTTTTATCCAAGGAAACTTATTGAGGTGAGGATCATCTTGGGTCATCATAATTGCTTCCTGCCTAGCCTTATCAATTAAATCTTTATTACTTGGAAGATTATCTAGTACAAAATCTGGCAACCCAGATTGACGAAATCCAAGTATCTGTCCAGGACCTCTTAACTCCAGATCCTTTTCAGCGATATAAAAACCATCATTTGATTCTTCCAGTACCTTAAGTCTTTTATTAGAAAAATTATTTTCATCATCAGTAATCAAATAACAATAAGATAAATTGGAATCGCGTCCAACTCTTCCTCTTAGTTGATGCAATTGAGAAAGGCCAAATCTGTCAGAATTATAGATAAGCATGATTGTTGCATTTGGGACATCAATCCCAACCTCAATAACTGTTGTAGAAACAAGAATATTGATTTCATTTTTAGAAAAGGAGCATAAAATTTTATGTTTCTCTTCTGAATTTAACTTGCCATGTAAAAGTCCAACATTGAATTCTTTAAAAACATTGCTTGATAAATATTTATGAGTTTCTATTGCAGAATTTAAATTTAGTTTTTCTGAATCTTCAATCAAAGGAAGAACCACATAGGCCTGTCTTCCTGAATATATTTCCTTCTGTACATTCGTAAATAATTCTGTTAATTCTTTTTGCCTTATTATTTGGGTCTTTACTGGAATACGGCCTGGAGGAAGTTCAGTGATTTGACTGACATCTAAATCTCCATAAATTGATAAAGCGAGTGTTCTTGGTATTGGAGTTGCAGTCATTGATAATAAATTCGTATTTTCTCCCTTTTTTAACAATTTATTTCTTTGACCAACGCCAAACCTATGCTGCTCGTCTATTACTACCATTCCTAATGAATTAAAAATTACTTTTTCTTCGAACAAAGCGTGTGTCCCAACAAGTATATTTATTTGACCATTAACTAAATCGGTTAATAATTTTTTTCTCTTCTTCTGAGAAGTATTTCCAGTAAGAATTTCGACTGAAATATCGAGAAAATTCAAGTTTTGGATTAAATTTTGATAATGCTGTTCGGCTAGAACCTCGGTAGGAACCATTAATGCGCCTTGAAAACCTTGTTCGACATTATATAAAAGGGACGCTATTGCAATCACAGTTTTCCCACTACCCACATCACCTTGAAGGAGCCGTGACATTGGTTTGGTACTTGACAAATCAAATTTTATTTCATTAAGTACATTTATCTGCGATGAGGTAAGTTCAAATGGAATATTACTTAAATAATTATCGAGAAGTAGATTCTTTCTTTTAGATGTGTTTTTTATTAGGCAAGCTTTTTCCCTGTTACTTCTTTTTTTTATAAATCTTAATTGCAGAAGCAAAAGCTCATCAAAAAGTAATCTTTTCTTCGCCTCAATAAGTAATGATTGATTTCGTGGCAAATGAATATTAAGCAATGAATCTTTTATAGAAATCAAGTTATATAGTTTTTGTTTTTGGACATTCAAAACATCGGGATATACATTTGCACAAGGCAATATAGCTTTAATTAATTTAATATAATTTATACTTGAAATATTCTCATTTAGAGTATAAATGGGGAAAATTTTACCTGAAAAATACAAATCACCATCACTATTATTTAGTATTTCAATCTGAGGATCTACAAATGTTCTGCCATATTCTGTTTTCTTAACTTTCCCCGAAACCGCTAATTTTAATCCGGGCTTAAATTTATCTTTTTGACTTTGAAAAAAAGAAAAAGACCTAAACCTCTTCCCATAAAAAAACTTTGTTATTTTAATTGATGAAGATTCATCATAAATAACAATAGACATAATCGACAAGTTACTTTTAGTTTTACTTCTATAAATAAAAAACTTTTTGATGTGTCCAGTACATGTATATAGATTATCCGGACGAAGATTAATAATTTTTACTTTTTTCGAATAATCTAAATAAGTTCTAGGAAAATATTCCATTATATCTCTTATATTAAAAAGCCCAATTTGGTTTAAATTTGCTTTTAGTATCTTTCCAACCCCTTTAATAATTGAAACATCAGAATTTAATGAATAAACACCTTTATTTGAAATTAGACTATTTTTGTTTTTAGTAAAATCGTAATAATTAGTTAATTTTAATAAGAATTTCCGAGTATCAATTAGGAGTTTCTTTCTTTGAGGAATATCTAAATCATTATATTTTACAAATAGCTCCCTAAATTCTCCAAACTTATCTATTGTTTTCTCATTTAGTTCAAGTTGATCAAGATGTTTTAATTTCTCTACAACATATTCATTAAAATATCTTTCTTTTCCTAAGATATTTATAAACTCAGACTCAATTTCGAAAGTTAGAGACTTTTGCAAAGGCTTTGACCAGTTCCTAAGAATTCCTGAATTAACTTCCTCTTGATTCAATTTATAAAATTACTATTTTCTAAAATATAATTTAATAAAAGTTAGATTTATTTAAATCAATATTAATTTTTTTTTAATTTCCAGTATTTTTCTTTTGGTATGAGTGACCTCAGATTCTTTTTTAAATCATAAATCTTATTTCTTAATACATTCAAACGAAGATCATAAAATTCCAATTCAGATTTATTAAGGCTAAAAAGATAAATAAGAGAAAAATTAGACTCATTACTAAAACTGATATTATCGTTAAAGAATACGTTTGAGTTTAAATCAAACTTTAGTAAAAAAGGCAAAGGATTCGACAATAAATATTGATTATCAAGAAGCAAGTTAAGAACATTATCGGGTATGGGTTTCTTAAAAACTTTCGTTTGAAATAATGATTTATTTAAAGAAATGGTGAATTTTCTCATGTAAAATGAAAGTGATGAATCGATAATGTCAGACCATTGGAGTAGTGAACTTCCTTTATAATTGCTTTTAGTATCATCATTATTGTCGTTTGATGTAGGGGTTAATAAATTCTTTTCATAGTCCTGTGATAAATCAATTAAAGAAAAAAACATTTTATTTTCCTCATCGTATGTGGCTTGGCTACTATCTTTAAAATAATTATTTTTATCTAAGTCAATTGACGATGACAAATTATCTTCACACAGGTAATCAGAGTATAAAGGGGAGCACTTCTCAATCTTATAAATATCTTTATTTTTGTCTGTCAAATTATAATTAACTTTATTATCGATACAGAATTTGTTTGCTAATGGAATATTTATGTTTTTAAGTTCATATTTATCTTCTACATTTGGTATTGATAATTGTTCAATTGTAAGAAATGGCAAAATTTGATTAACTAATGAATCTAAGTCCTTCTTAATGAAGGAAAGAATATACTCTTCGTTTATATTGTTTTTCTCATAAGAAATACTTGAAAGGGAATTAATTGATTCTTTAATTATATGCCTCAATTCATCTCTGACTATTTTTAGATAATCTTGATAAAATTTAGACAACTGTTGCCTAGTCGATTCTAGGCTTGTTTCTATAAGACTAATTTGCTTTTCTGTCTTAGAAAGATTCTTATTAAAATTAACGTTATCCAATATTTTTTAACTAGATTTCAAAGAAGCTACTTCTTCAGCAAATCCTAATTCTTTAACTTCTATTCCTTCACCAAGTGTATATCTAGTGAAACGTCTTACCTTAATATTTTCTCCAATTTTACCCGCTGTCTGTTTTACAAGTTGTTCGACAGTCAATGCACTATCCTTAATATATGGTTGCTCAAGCAGAACTAATTCTTTAAGTCTTTTTGCAATTCTACCTTCAACAATCTTTTCTTTAATCTGTTCGGGCTTTCCTGAAAGGTCATCTCTTCCCATCTCGATTTGTTTTTCTTTTTCTACTACATCTTTAGGAATCTCCTCAAGTGAAACATATTCCACATTAGGGCAAGCCGCTACCTGCATTGATACATCTTTTAAAAGGGATTGAAAAATATCTCCTCTTGCTACAAAATCTGTTTCACAGTTGAGTTCTAGAAGCACCCCAACTCTAGATCCCGTATGAATATAACTTCCGATTGCTCCTTCAGCCGCAACTCTCCCAGATTTTTTTTCTGCACTAGCTATCCCTTTTTTCCTAAGCCATTCAATTGCTTTCTCAAGGTCTCCATTGTTTTCACCTAGAGCCTTCTTACAATCCATCATCCCTGCACCTGTTTTATCTCTGAGATCCTTTACTAGTTTTGCTGTAATGTTTGACATTTTAAAATAAATAAGTTTGTAATTGTTAGTTTAATTTTTAATTTTTATCTATATAAATTTAATTTTTTCTTTGCTCACTAGCCCCTTTTCGACCCTCATTAATGGCATCAGCAAGTCTCCCCAGGACAAGCTGAACAGACCTCACAGCATCATCGTTACAAGGTATTGGCACTTCACATAAATCCGGATCACAATTGGTATCCAACATAGATACAAGAGAGATATCTAATTTTCTAGCTTCAAGTACAGCGTTAGATTCTCTTCTTTGATCAACTAGTACGACAACATCAGGTAGTCTTCTCATGTTTTTCAAACCACCTAGATATTTCTGTAATCTTTCAAGTTCTCGTCTTAAAACCGCCGCTTCTTTTTTAGGACGCATAGCAATAGCTCCACTAGATTCCATTCTCTCAAGGTCTTTAAGTCTCTCAATCCTAGCTTTCATTGTGGTCCAATTTGTCAGCATTCCGCCAAGCCATCTCTGATTGACATATGCGGCTCCACATCTTGTAGCCTCTTGAGCGACAACTTCTGAGGCTTGTTTTTTTGTGCCCACGAAAAGAAATCTTTTACCACTTTTAGATGCATTTCTTGCCCATTTATAAGCATTATTCATGCAAATGGCAGTTTTTACTAAATCTATTATGTGTACACCATTTCTAGCGCAATATATATATTTAGACATCTTAGGATTCCAACGTCTAGTTTGATGCCCAAAGTGAGCACCTGCTTCCATCATTTCGGAAAGAGTTACAACAGCCATTTTTGATAAATTGAGTTTCGGGTTAGCCTCCATCTGACGGGAAATTCAAGAATAAATCACCCGAAACAGTCAGATGTGTGGAATAAAACTTTATTATTCTAGCAAAAAGGATGCATTTACGAAAATCATCTATTTTTACTTAATTTATAAAGCTCATCAACATATAAAAGATTCAATGGAATTTTAGCAATCTCAAGAGCAAGATTATTTCTTTTATATTTAACAAGTAATTTCAACAAGGGTAGCATCCTCTCAATAGTAAGGAATCCTCCCAAAGTTAGAACTCTCCAAAGAAGTTTATGAATTGGAGTAAATTGTATCGTAAATCTTACTCTTAAGTTCTTATGCATTTTATAGAAAATTAATGCCATTTTTGCTCTTTCATATTCCTTCTGGATAATTGAAGGAATTTGATCGATTTCAAAAGCCGGGTGCCAATGAAAACCAATTGCCTCAGGACATTTTAAAAGTTTAGTTCCCATTTTCTTCAATCTTTCTCCAAGTTCTAGGTCTTCCCATCCGTAAAGACTGAAAGAAGTATCAAATAATCCGGCCTTTAATAATAGTTCCTTTGAAATAGCTACATTACCAGTAGCAAAGTATGCAAAAGAAATATCAGTTAATTTATATGGTTCGCTTTCTGGATTAAGAAAATTTGATGTATTTATAACAGATCCATAGGTAAAACATTTCTTATTTCTGTTACTCCAAGCTTTGCTTAATTTTTTTACGTGATTGTATATAAAGTCTTCCATAACTACTAAATCGCTATCTATAAAAATAATAATCTCATATTTAGATTTCAAGACTCCAAGATTTCTACCAAGAGCTGGTCCGGCGTGTTCTTGTCTAAAGTACACAACATGTGAAAGGTTATTTTTATTTTTCTCTATCCATAATCCAGTTTCATCTGTTGACCCATCATCAACAACAATGACCTCATATGAATTGATTAAATTATGTAATTTCTGCTTCTCTAAGGCAATCAAACATTTCTCTAGTATTGGCTTTCTATTAAAAGTAGGTATTACAATGCTTACATTCATAACTGAGATATAAATTTTAGCTTCTTTTTAGAAGAAATTTAAGATGCATTAATCGGCCGCGCCACCATTATTAGCAGTTCCAATAGGATTATTTCTACCATCTGGTCTACCATCACTACGTAATTTTCTTTTTTTAAATTTTCGGGCATAAGCACGATTTCTCTCCTGCTTTTCTTTCTTTAAGTTTCTTCTCTTAGACATAGATTAATGTACATTTGTATTAATATTCTAACTTACCATGTGTACTAAAGATCTTACCATCTTCCATATTTAATATCCGATCTGCCAAATCAGATATTCTTGGATCATGGGTAACCATCAATACAGAGCAGTTCTGCTCTTTCGCTAAATTTTTAAGTAATAAAACTATTTCTCGACCAGTAACACTATCTAGTGCTGATGTAGGCTCATCTGCTAGAAGTAATTTTGGGTTTGCCGATAATGCTCTAGCAATTGCCACCCGTTGTTTTTGGCCCCCAGATAAATCAGATGGCATTTTTTTGTGATGTTCTTCCAGTCCAACATCAGAGAGCCATTTTCTTGCTACCTCTCTCCTTTGTAAATAAGTTAGATTACCAAGCAAATCAGCACCCATTTGAACATTTTGCTCAGCTGTAAGACATCGAAGTAGATTATGCCCTTGGAATATCATTCCTATTTTTCTTCTAAGCTTTTGCCTTGTTTTTCTTGAGGCTCCATTCAACTCTTCATCAAGTACGTTTAGACTCCCACTTTGACAAGTCCTTAAAGCACCTATAAGTGTTAATAATGTTGTCTTACCACATCCTGAAGGACCTTTCAGAAGAACTAACTCCCCATTAGTAATATTAAAATTTACGCCATCAAGGACTTTCTTTCTGGTATCAGCAACACCATAGAAATGGCTCAGATTATTTATTCTTACAGTGCTAATGATCGGGATTTTCTTCTTAGTGGGCATTGAATATAAAATTTAAAAGATTTCAGCAGGATCAGCATCTACAAGCTTTCGCATGGCTATGCCAGCTGAACCCATACACATAAAAAGGATTAAAATGAAAATCAGAATTGATTTGTTGGCATCCATTTCAATTGGCAATTTAGTTGAATTCCTGATCAGTGAATATAATGCTTGTCCAGATACGTATGCAGGTAAATATCCAAAAAGGGCTAAAATAAATCCCTCTCTAGCTACAACAAAAAAGAGTGACTTCAGCCTGTATCCCATAGCCATTAAAGTTGCATATTCAGGCAAATGATCGCTAACGTCACTATATAAAATTTGATAAACCACAACGCAACCAACCACAAATCCCATTAGTGCCCCAAGGCTAAATATAAATCCAATAGCTGTACTATCCCTCCAATAATTTTTTTCAAATTCAATAAATTCATTTTTGGTAATTACCCTTACATCATTTGGTAGTGACTTATTCAAAATTGAAGAGACAAATAATGGGTCAGCAGTATCATTAAGTTTAATTAGTCCTATTTCAATACTACCCCTTGGATTAGTAGGCATTAATTGCAAGAAGGTTTCTCTACTAGTAATTAAATTCCCATCAGCCCCAAAAGAAGGTCCCAATTCAACTAACCCTACAACTTTAATTCTTTTACCCGCAACTTCAGTTTCGATAGTCTTACCTTGGAGAAACCATTCTTCAATTGGACCAAATTCTGGTCTCGAAAGTATATCGAATAAAACTCTTCCTGGGTTCTTTAATTTTTCTGCTTTAGATGAGAAATCCTCATCAAGAAGAAGTGAATCTTCAGGATTAAAACCTAAAGCAAGTATAGATCTTGTTTTAAGATTCTCTGGGTTTCTCCACAATAAATAATTCATGTTGACTGGTGCAACAGATAAAACATCCTCTTGAGCCATTGCTTGAATCAATCTTCTCTTAGGAAAACCACTCATACTTATAGAACTTTTTGATCTTGGGCTAATTAATACAAGATCTGCATCTAGAAGTCTATGAACAGTAACACTTGCATCAAATAAACCATCTCTAAAACCAAGTTGCATGAACATTAATATGCCAGCAAAACTTATCCCGGCTATTGCGACAAATAATCTCAAAGGTTGCCTAGTCAACAATAACCATGCAAGTGGTATTTTTCTATACTTAAAGAAACTCATTCTGGCAAAAATATAGCTATGACCTTCATACCCGCAAATCCTTTTACGATACTTATCGAATCTTGATCTAATTCAACCAATACCTCAATAATTCTTGCATCAGCATCTCCTGTTGGATCGGTCGATAAGACTTGTCTTTGCTTTACCTGCGGACTTATCCTGATAACATTACCATAAAGAACTTCTTGAAATCCTCCATTTTCACTTGTCAATTGGACATCTTGCTTAAGAAAGACTCTATCAATATCAGACTCATAAACTTCAATTAGAGCTTGCATTTTTTGGCTGGCACCAATTTCTAGAATACCTTCACCATTAGACCTTTCCCCCACACGGGTGTTTATAGATAATATATATCCATCAATTGGGCTTATAAGTTGAGAATTCTTTAGATCAATCTCAATATTCCTTAATTCAGTAGTATGTATAACCTCTTGTTTTTTCAATTGCAACAATTCATTCTTCCTCTCCGCAAGTGATACTAATGAATATACATTCTCCTCAGTTGCTATTTGATATCTTCTGATCTGTTCTTCCTTTACTAAAATTTCTTCTTCAATTGTCATCAATAATTCTTTTTTTTGTTCTAATTCAAAAAGAAGTCTTTCTCTATTTTCGAAGACAGCTAAAACAGTTCCTATTTCGACATAATCTCCTTCCTTTACAAATAATTCAACAATTCTTGGGAAATTTCCAAATCGGGTACTAGGGGAAGCTAAATTTCTTATTTCTCCAGAGGGAGATAGCTGTCCTAAAGCCGCTACTCCCTCAATGGTAGGAATTAGTTCAACTTCATCAAGAGAAATTGAATCAGATAGAAAGTTATCTTTGTTAATGAAGAGATTAGTTATTATTATCGTTGGTAAAAAAACTAAAATTGCAAAAATTATATTTTTTAAATTTAAATATTTCATTTGAAATCGAAGAGTATTTCTCTTATATATTTTTCTACCCAATTCTGATCAAAATATTTTTTTAAAACCACACTGGTCTTATCATTTTTCATCTGTTGAATACAATATTTTTTCTGAAAATATATTCTTTCCTCAATAAAATCCTCCCTCAGATCTATTTCTTTTGTCTCAGCTATGTTTACTAGAATTGAAAGATATTGGTCAACAATTTCATAAAAATTATCCTCCTCATCTTTATTTTTTAGTGATGCAAAGAAAACATCTTCAGAAAAGATATCACCCCACAAAGGAATATTTCTTTTTGTGGAGAAACCATCTTTATTCACATTAGAGAGAAGTCTCTGATATTCATTGTTCGAAGAACTAGATATTGGTGATAAATCAACAATGGCCGCAGTAACGTTATCTTTTACTTTTACCAAATCCATTCCAAAAATTGGTATGTCATAAAAAGGGTCAGGGAAAAAAACACAATGAAGGATTTTTAGATTTCCAGAGAACTCTGCAATCTCAAGGTGCAATTTACGAAACCCTTTGGCTTTATGAAATTGATTTTGGATGAAGAAATTATTATTCTCTTTTTGTCCTACAATGTTAGAAAATTTAGAGTCAACATCTATGCGTTCAAGATCTATTAGAGATGATCTTTTCTTTCCAATATTATTTACCAATGATAAAATATATGGATCTATTAATTGTGTTTTGGAAGGAGAATTAGTCAACACGAAAATTAGTAAATAAAGTTAAAAAATTTCTTAAAAGATGTTTATAAAAAATTTTAATTACTTGAACTATTCAAACAAACCGAGATGTGTTTCTGTGGATAATCAAGATTCACCTTTAATTTGCATAGATATTTGGTGTAAAGCAGGAATTGCATTTGAGAAAAAAAATAAAGAGGGGATTGCCCATTTCCTTGAACATATGATATTCAAAGGGAGTAATAAATTACTGCCAGGCGAGTTTGATTATAAAATTGAATCCATTGGTGGATCAAGTAATGCTTCAACAGGATATGACGATGCACATTACTACGTTCTCATACCTCCTGACAATTTTACAAAATCTCTTGGGCTTTTAACAAATTTAGTATTAAATCCAAAGATTGAAAAGAAAGAATTTGAAAAAGAAAAGTCCGTTGTAATAGAGGAAATAAAGCAACAGAATGACCAACCGGATGAATTACTGTTTAATATATTTCTAAATAAAGTATGGGGTAATAATCTTTACAGCAAATCAATCCTTGGCGAAGAAACATTTATAAGAGAAATAACCTTAGACGATCTTTTGGAATTCCATGCAGAGAGATACTCTACTAATAATTTGGCAATTGCTGTATCAGGTAAAGTTCCAGAAGATTTTGAGAGCATTTTTTTTAATTTAAAATTTGATAATAAAAAAAAACCAAATGACGATAACGATAATAGAGATTTCAATCAAATAATCAATTGCGGCAGAGAGGTAATTAAATTAGAGAAAATTCATTTTTCAAGAATACTTATGGCATGGCAAATACCTAGTAACAATAATCAAAGATTGATAATAGGGTTCGAGATCCTTGCATCAATACTCTCAGATGGTAAGAATAGTAAACTTTCAAAACCACTTAAAGAGGAGAAATCATTAGTAGAGTCAATTTATGTTGATGTAAATGCTGGTGAATTTGGTAGCATATTAATACTGGAAGCAAGTTGTGAGAAAAAAAATCTTTCTTTAGTGGAAGGAAAAATTAATGAAATCATAAATGATTTAGTTAATGAATCTGAAAATATAGATAAATATCTAAAAAGGTCAATAAATATAATCCGAAGTAATTATTTTTTTAATTTGGAGACCTCTTCACAACTTAGTGAGTTTTTCGGTAATAATCTACTTTGGGGTAGATATGATCCTCTTAATAAGTTAGATGAACACTTGAATTACTGGGATAATAAAAATAATTTTAGGGAAATTTTAAAATATCTAAGTAATAAAAAGTTTACTCTGATAGCAGAAACACTTACTAAATGAATTATTTTTATAAAGTAGATAAAAATAGATTAATATCTTTTGCTGTAATTTGGGTTAATGGGGGAAGTTGTTTAGATAGGAAAGACAAAAGAGGTATTAATAATATTCTTACAACACTTTTATCAAGAGGATGCAAAGGTTATGACTGCTTTTCTTTGTCGGATTATGTCGATTCATATGGGGCGGAAATGTATTATGAAACTTTTGAAGACGGAATTATGATTACATTAAAATCTCTTCAAAAATATTCTGATGATTTATTTCCAATTTTAGACTTAGTAATTAATGAACCAAATCTGGAAGAGAATGAATTTTCACTTTGCAAAAGAAATGCAATAAATTATTTGATTAAATCTCGCGAAAATCCATTTAATACCGCTTTAGAAAATTGGAGGAGAATTACATATGTTGACCATCCTTATTCTAATGATACTAATGGATATTTAAAAGATATCGACAATATAAATTACAGCGATGTTTTAGATGAGTATGATGATTTCAAATCTAGAGAAAGGACATTTCTATCAAATTCCATCACGAAAATTTACCCTCAAATAAACACTGATGAATTTAATAGTAAAAACAAATTGGAAAATAATATTAAAAGAAGCAATTCAGAAAATTGTGAAAGCCTTTGTAAAATATCAACACATCACTTAGATTCAAACCAACTTGTTTTAATGATTGGCAATCAAACATGTCCACAATACTCAAAAGATTATCTAATTCTTAAGTTACTTGAATCACATCTATCATTTGGTATGAGCTCTCAATTATTCAAAAAGCTTAGAGAAGATAAAGGATTAACTTATGAACAGGGTATTTATTACCCAAGGAGAATGCAGAATGCTCCATTTGTAATTTATTTGTCTGCTTCCAACCAGAATGCTCTCGAAGCATATAAACAAATAATAGAAATATTGGAAGATATAAAAACCAATTTACTAAAAGAAAAAGATATTAAATTAGCAAAAAATAAACTTTACGGTTTTTTTCTACATACTCAACAAACATTAGAAGAAAGAATCATAAGAAAGGCTCAATTAATAGGTTTCCAACTAGATCTAAACTTCGACTTAAATCTTCTTAATAACTTAAAAAATATAAAACCAGAAGATATTAGAGAAACTGCAAGAAAATACTTCAGTAAACCCATTTTGAGTATCGTGGGCAAAGAAGAATTGAATCAAAAAATTAGATACTTGTGGGAAAAACAAACTAATTTGTAGCTTGACTTAGTTTGTTTACATCAATCAAGAAAGTTCCTCTTCTAAATTTAACCTCAACGACTTCTGGTGAGACTATTGAACAAATTTCTCCAATTTCATCTATTGCGACTAGATCTGGTGGCCTCAACATTGGCATATTATCTGCAGTCTTTAAATAGGTTAAAGGCACGATTAATTTTACCTTATCTTTGAGTTTAAAAGTCATTTATTTGAAAACATCAAAACTATAAATATATTAATAACACTTAGATAAAACTTTGAAAACCTTAAATACTCTGAAATTTGAATTAAAAAATACCAACGAAATAGTAATACAAGTCTTAGAATAAAATGATAATTTAAATCTTTTTGATGAACCCCAAAACCAAAACAATACTTCTATGGCTATTGCCGATCGTTATAGTTATTGGTCTTTCATGGCAATTAATTTCAAACAATAGTGTTGATTCTATAAATTCAAATGGAACTACCGTTGCACCAACCAACACTGCTGTAGCAAGGATGAGTTATGGAAGGTTCTTAGAATATATAGAAGCAGGCAGAGTTACGTCAGTAGACATATTTGATGGAGGAAGAAATGCAGTTGTTGAAACAGTAGATTCAGATTTAGATAATAAAGTGCAAAGATTACGCGTAGATCTACCTGGAATAACACCTGAATTAATAACTACTTTGAAAGACGAAGGGATTAGTTTTGATATACACCCTGTTAAAACAGCCTCCCCTGCTTTTGGAGTTTTAGGCAACTTGCTATTTCCAGCTCTATTGATTGGTGGTTTAATTTTATTGGCTAGAAGGTCTAATGGGATGCCTGGAGGACCAGGCCAAGCTATGCAATTTGGGAAGACAAAGGCAAGGTTCGCAATGGAAGCCAATACTGGTGTTGTATTTGATGATGTTGCAGGAGTAAATGAAGCTAAAGAAGATTTAGAGGAAGTTGTAACGTTCTTAAAGAAACCAGAAAAATTCACTTCTGTTGGAGCCAGGATTCCAAAGGGAGTTCTGTTAGTTGGTCCACCAGGAACTGGAAAAACTCTTCTAGCAAAAGCTATAGCAGGTGAAGCAGGAGTACCATTTTTCTCATTATCAGGTTCTGAATTCGTTGAAATGTTCGTAGGAGTCGGCGCGAGTAGGGTAAGAGATCTATTCAAAAGAGCTAAAGAAAATAGTCCTTGTTTAATTTTTATTGACGAAATAGATGCTGTTGGAAGGCAAAGAGGAGCTGGCATTGGTGGAGGGAATGACGAAAGAGAGCAAACTCTCAATCAACTTCTGACAGAAATGGATGGTTTCGAGGGTAACAGTGGAATAATCATTATTGCAGCTACAAATAGACCTGATGTACTTGATTCAGCGTTAATGCGCCCAGGTAGATTCGACAGACAAGTTACTGTTGATGCTCCCGACATAAAAGGTAGATTATCTATTCTTGAAGTGCACTCAAGGAATAAAAAGCTAGATGAAGACTTAACATTAGAAAGTATTGCAAGAAGAACACCTGGTTTTACTGGAGCTGATTTAGCGAACCTACTTAATGAAGCGGCTATATTAACAGCCAGGAGGAGAAAAAATTCGATTAGTATAACTGAAATAGACGATTCAGTTGACAGGATAGTTGCAGGAATGGAGGGGTCACCTTTAACAGATGGAAGGAGTAAAAGACTAATTGCCTATCACGAAGTCGGTCATGCTCTAATAGGCACACTAGTAAAAGCCCATGATCCTGTTCAAAAAGTCACTGTAATTCCCCGAGGCCAAGCCAAAGGCCTAACATGGTTCACCCCAGATGATGAACAAACTTTAGTAAG
>CAJWWR010000022.1 GCA_913048245.1 uncultured Prochlorococcus sp.
AAAAAGATCATATAATTTTTCGGTTCGCATTTCATAGGCTAATGAATTAATACTGAAATCTCTTCTTTTTAAGTCTTCAGTTATGGTTGAATCTTCTACGCTGGGATTTAACCCAGGAGAAAGATAGGTTTCTTTTCGTGCGGTAGCAATGTCTATCTTTAAATTATTAATATTGATTTCTACTGTTTTATAAACTTCAAACTCTTTAATTAGGCATAAATCAATATCTGATAAATTTTTTTTTATATATTTAGCTAATTCCAGAGCAGAACCCTCTACAACTATATCTAAGTCAATTGGGCAACATGTAGAGTTCTGATGGATCTTTTTAATTAGAAGATCTCTTATATAACCTCCCACAAACGCTATCTTGACACTTTTATCAGAGTCAAGATAATCACTAATAATTTCAAATAAATTAAAAGGTATTTGTTTTAATTCGTTTCGCAAATATGTGCTAATTGTAGCCATTTAATTTTTAACTTATTGCTCTAATAGGAGCCAAGCGAGGATCTAAAATTTTGCTACCTTTGTTGCCGAATTTAACAGCAATAGATATTTTCTCACCGCTACCAAATATGTGAATAATTTCTCCTTTACCAAACTTTGCATGGATTAATTTATCTCCAATGGCCCATTTAACACCTTTGCTTGGCCCTGAATATAATCTCCTGACAGCATTAATAGGAGTACTGATTTTATTTGATTCAACTCGATCAACCCTCGTTAAACGGCCCAAATGTAAATCTCTTCTAATATATGCTCCACTACTTTGAGGCAATTCCCCATCTAATAGTTCTTCAGGTATTTCTGAGAGAAATATTGAAGGAACTGTTGGTTCTCTCATTCCTCCCCATAATCGTCTTTCCCTAGCATGTGATAAAAATACTCTTTCTTTTGCTCTGGTTAAACCTACATAAAATAATCTTCTTTCTTCTTCAAGGAGCGATGGGGTATCGACAGATCTATAACTAGGGAAGAGCCCCTGCTCTAAACCAGTTATAAATACATTCTGAAACTCTAGACCCTTACTATTATGTAAAGTCATTAAAGTAACTGAGTTTGGAATATTTTTTTTTGAATCATTATCAGTTGTAAGAGCTGCATTCTCAAGAAATCCCTCTGTACTTCCATCCTCATTTTCCTCTTCATATTGAGTTGCTGCATTTATTAATTCTTGAAGGTTATTTCTTCTTTCATCAGATTCATCTGTTCCACTAATAATTAACTCGTTAAGATAACCACTTTTTTCTAAAACTAGTTGTAAGAGTTGTGCAGGGCCAGTATTTGCTAAATAGCAACTAAGTTCATTCATTAGATTGGTAAATTGATCAATTCCCTTTGATGTTCTTCCTATTGTTGATTGTAGACTTTCTTTATCGTTAATTACTTCCCATATAGGAATATTCAGTTGACTAGATAAAGCACTTAATTTTTGAATACTTGTTTTCCCAATACCTCTTCTAGGAACATTTATGATTCTTAATAAACTTACATTATCGGCATTATTAATAAGCACCCTAAGATAAGCAATGGCGTCTTTGATTTCCCTTCTATCGTAGAAGCGTAATCCACCAAAGATTGTATAGGGAATTCTCCATCTTACAAGTGATTCTTCTATGACTCTAGATTGAGCCCTAGTTCTGTACAAAATAGAAAAGTTTTGCCATTTAGGCTCAGAATTTGAGTTGTTTAATGCTCTTAATTTGCTTGTAATTGCCTCGGCTTCAGAAATCTCATCATCACAACTTAGCATTTTTAATAGCTCGCCATTATTCTTTGTAGATCTTAAAACTTTGTCTATTCTTTCAGTATTATTTTTAATGACACAATTTGCGGCATCTAATATATTTGCAGAAGATCTATAGTTGTTCTCTAATTTTACGATAGTATTTTTCTTCTTCTCAGGGGTATCTTTAAAATCATCTTTAAATCCAATTAATATTCTAAAATCAGCAGCTCTAAAGCTATAAATACTCTGGTCAGCATCTCCAACAACAAATATTGATCTATTATCCCAATTAGAGAATATCTTAGAGTCAGTTTTGCCAGTAGTTATTAGTTTTATGAGCTCATATTGAGTTCTATTCGTATCTTGATATTCATCAACAAGAATATGTTGGAATCTATAGTGCCAGTAATTTCTTACTGCTTCATTCTGCCTTAGAAGTAAAACAGGGATTAATAAAAGATCATCAAAGTCTAGAGCATTGTTTTTTGAGAGTGATATTTTATACTTTTTATATGCATCAGCAATAATTTCATCCATTTGGTTAGTGGACTTTTCAGCGAGTTGCCTTGAAGTAAGGCATTGATTTTTAGCATTACTTATTGCCCATTTAATTTTCTTTGGGTCATATTTTTTGGGGTCTAATTTCATTTCTTGAGTAACAATTTCCTTTACCAAGGTTTGTGAGTCTGTTTCGTCATAAATTGAAAATTGTCTATTCCAGCTAAGTCCTTCTGAATCTTTGTATTTTTCAATATCAAATCTTAAAAGTCTTGAGAAGAGAGAATGAAAAGTTCCTATCCAAAGGTCCTGTAATTTTTCTTTATAGATATCAGCCCTTAATTGGTTCTTATCAAATTCCTTGAGTGTCGACCAAGGTTGTCCAAATTTATTCATTGAATTCTCTTTTGCGAGTATTATTTCTAGCCTCTCCCTCATCTCTCTGGCAGCTTTATTGGTAAAAGTTACAGCTAAAATGTTATGTGGATTAATCTTATTATTTTCTATCAAATTAGCAATTCTGTGGGTCAATGCTTTCGTCTTGCCACTTCCTGCACCAGCAATAACTAGTAATGGCCCATTAATATGGGTTACTGCTATATGTTGTTCTTTGTTTAAGGATTCAAATAAATAATTGTTTGGTTGAGACACTTTCTAAAGTTTAAGAACGATTTTATTCTTCAATTTTTTTTAATTCAATAGAGTTTTTTTCTATTTCCTCTAATGCCTTCTTTAGTTTGATGATTTCCTCATTCTTAGTAATTGTATTTTCATAAAAGTTCTTTGGTATTTTTAGTTTGGAACTTCTATTGATAATTTCATTTTCTAGTTTTTCTTTATAAGTTAAAAGCAATTTTTTTGTTAATAGTAAGTCTTGGTTATCCAAAGATTTAAATAATGTTTTTTTAATGTTAACGCATAATTGAACATTTACCTTTGAAATTGAAGATTAAATCAAGATTGCTAATTTTCTATATTTCATTAAGAAGCATTGCTGTATTCGTAAATAAACCTAAAAAAAACTCCAATATCTATTATTCTAGCTAAAGGCTAAAATGGCTCATAATCAAACTTTCTACAGAGGGATGCAAAAACTCAGTAATAATAAAGCCAAAGGAAATAAAATTAAATCATCTCAATTTCTTGATAAAGATATTGCAAGAATTAAGGAGTTTGTAGATACAGCTAACTCTAGATTAGATGCAATTATTTCTATTACTGAAAATTCCCATGCAATAGCCGCTGATGCTGTGACAGCTATGATTTGTGAGAATGAGGATTCTCTTAATTCAAGTAATTCAGTTAATACTACAAATAAAATGTCAGTTTGCCTCAGGGATGGTGAAATAATTCTTAGATATGTTTCATATCTATTAATTACTAAAGATGAATCAATATTTCAGGCGGGTTGTTTAAAAGATTTAAAAAGTACCTATCTTGCATTAGGTGTTCCGTTGGCAAATGCTATTAGGGTAGTTGAACTCATTAGAGATTCGACAATTTCTGATATTAAGTCAACAAGTAATTCTTCAGCAAAAGAAAGTACTTACTTAAATCAATTATTAAGTGAAACAGATTTGTATTTCGAAAAAATCATAAGTCTTCTTAACTAAATAATCTTCTGATTTCGGAGGTGTGAGAAGTTTGAATTATTGAATGATTTTGTTTATTTTTAATAACAGAAAATCTTGTCCTGACATTATTTGATAAGAACCATAATTTTTCTTCACTAATATTTGATGTATATTTTGTTTTGATATTCAAAAGATCTTTGTCAATGCAATATTCTGAATAAGAATGAGTAGGCTCCAAATAACCCTTGCTTCTCAGTAAAATTCCATTGATTTCATCGCTGGGTAGGAAAACTAGTATAGTTTTGTCACGCTTCGATTGGGTCTCATCTGACCAATCACTTTTTGATTCCCATTCAATACTAACTGCGAATTCGGGCTTACCATTGAATTTGAATTTGCCTAATAAATCTTTAACTTGTTTGCCTGTTGTATCTAAATATGCAATTGAAATTTCACTATTGGTATTTTCAAATTCATTAAAAGCTAATGTATGGGTACTTCTTATAGATTTCCAGTTACCAATACTCTTATTGATGAATTCTTTAGTTGTTATTGAGTTCTTCGCCAAGTTTTTCTTCTACTGAATCTGTGGTTGCTTTCTGAATCATTCTTACCATTGAGTCAATCATCAAATTCTTTGCTGAGGTTACTTTTATCCCTGATGGTGTGGTAGATATTTGCTCTCCTGGTCTTTTGTGGGAGGTTGGTCTGAAAGGGGCCATTTAGTATTTCAATTTTTTATTTTTTCGATTTATATTTTTGCATAAATAAAACTACTAAAAATTTATTTCACTCAAAATTTTATATATCTTTGCAATTATTAAATTTATTCTAATTTAATTTTTTTGATTTAATTTTTTTGTTAGTTAAACCAGAAACAATCGCTAATCCAAATGCTCCCAATAAAGCTAGTCCTAAATAAATTTTATTTCCTCCACTTAACTCTGCACCCACAGCAACCAGTATAGAGTCAGATATTAAAAGGCTTATTATTAAAGCTGGTGTAAATAATTTCCATCTAGTTCCACCTAAACCAATTGAGTAACTTAAGAAATCAAATAATCCAGTCATTAAAAGACCAGTCATTAAAAAGAAATTCTCTTCTAGTTGATTTTGATTAAAATTTTCGATTCTTCGCATGGCTTTTATTCCTACTAATTTTTTTACAGGCGCCCTGCCATAATTTCGGGCTATAAAAAAGGCTGCTTGACAGAAAATAAAGTCAGAACAAATTATTGTTATGTAACCATTTTTGAAACCTAGTATATTACCTGCAATCAACGAAAAAAATGAACTTGGCATTGCTGGGAAAATGATGCTTAAACCTCGCATAGAGAAAATTGCTAAAGGTCCCCAAATACCCAATTTTTCTACTAATAAAATAATTGGTTCTTTATAGATATTTAATAATTGACTAATAATTCCTGCAAAAACAGCAATTATGACAATTATCAAGAAAACTTTAATATATGAACTCTTTAAACTAATTTTTTTTCTAAGTAAATTCATAATTACGAAAAAAATATTGTTGAAAAATTATATGAGACTAGCAAATCTTGATTGGAAGCCCTTTTGATTATTATGCACTAATTTAAAAATAAAAGAACCCCTCAAAAGAAGGGTTAAAAGGTGCCAGGACCCAGATTTGAACTGGGGACACGGCGATTTTCAGTCGCCTGCTCTACCAACTGAGCTATCCCGGCCAACCTATATACTTTAAAGTAGTATGCGCAGTTTGTGAAACCCTTTTCTTAAATAAATGTTGTTAATTTGAGAAATTGATATTTGAAAACCTACTATGGCTTGAATTAACTGAAGAAAGTGCCAATAGTGCCGTTCCATATGAAGTGGTTTTGTTTGATGAAACTATAGGTATTTTTATAGTTCTTTGTCTTATTGATCTCCATTGAGGATTTTTCGCGCCGCCTCCAACTGTAATAATTTTGCGCGGAAAAGTACCTGTTAACTTTTTAAATCTTTCCCACCCCTTTAATTCGATCATTGCAAGACCCTCAAATAAAGCATGTAAAAAGAGTGAATCGCTTACGGGTCTTGGGGTTAGGATTGGCTCTAAGTCAGGTTTATCGAATGGAAAGCGTTCCCCTTTGCAATTTAAGGGCAAATAGCTAAAACCAGTTTCTTTGCTTGGATTGATTTGCCTGCTCAATTCTTTTATCTCTGAGTCAGAGAAGAATTGAGATAAAACTCCACAACCCGCATTAGATGCGCCTCCCAGTATCCAATCTCCTTTTACTTTATGATTAGTAATTCCATTAATTTGAATAGGTTTTTGAATATATTTCTTCAAAACCATTGTTGTACCAAGTACTGCTAAGCCTTCCTCTTTATTAACCTCTGCCGCAAGATAGGAAGCATTGGAGTCCGTTGTACCTGATATTATTAATAATTCTTTATTTATGTTAAATCTCTTAGCTAAATTATTATTTATTTTGCCAATTATTTTTCCACTTTTAACTATTAATGGTAAGGAGGTTTTCCAAGGAAGTGAATTATAAGTTTTAGGCCAGCATCCTTTTTCTACATTCCACCCGAGCTTGATATTGTTTCCTTCTTCTCCAAAATCCCATTTATTGAGAAACCAACCTGTAATCCAATCTGCCTGATGCCTTAGTAGTACTTTATCTCCATAAATATTTATTAACATTAGTGCCTTAGATAGACCACTAAAAGGGCTTCTTAGATAATTAATATCTCCTGCAATTGAATCAAGCATTTCTTTATCAACATTACATATTTGATTGTAAGGAATCGAATCGCCAAATTCTTTACCCTGTAGTGAACATGCAAGTAAAGTTCCTGATGTGCCTGAAATAGAGATCCTGGATAAATTGATTCTAATTTCATCTGGGGTATTACTCAATAATTGTTCGCATGCAATTAACCATGATTTTGGATTTTTAAATCCAAATTTATAAACAGTTGAATCTGTATGAAGTAAATTTTTTTGACTATTAATAATTGAAATTCTTGCCCCGCTTGATCCAAAGTCTAATCCTGCGTAGTATTTAGACTTCATTAAGAATTACTGATATCGTTTAGCAAAATCAGCTATTTGTGAGGCTTTATCTTCTACATTTTCCCATGGTAGTGATAAGTCTTCTCTACCAAAATGTCCATATGAAGCGATTTTCCTGTAGAAGTTGCCATTCATTTTTCTTGGCAAGTTTTTTAAATCAAATGCTTCAAGAATTGCAGCGGGTGTCAGGTTAAAGTTATTTTTTACAATCTCTGTTAGATGCTGAGGAGATATTAATTCTGTCCCAAATGTTTCAACAAGAATAGAAACAGGATTTGCTACGCCAATTGCATAGCTTAATTGAACCTCTGCTTTTTTAGCTAATTTAGCTTTAACTATTGCTTTAGCAACATATCTTGCGGCATATGCAGCAGAACGATCAACTTTAGTTGGGTCCTTACCTGAAAAGGCCCCTCCTCCATGTCTTGCATACCCTCCATAAGTATCAACTATTATTTTTCTTCCAGTTAAGCCTGCATCACCCTGCGGTCCTCCAACAACAAATTTGCCAGTAGGGTTTACTAAAAATCTTGTTTCGTTTATATCTGGTTTAATTTTTAAATCAGCTGTACATGGAATAACGACTTTATCCCAAAGATCCTTCTTAATTCTTTTTCTTATCTCTTCCTCATCGCTTATGTCATCGATAATGGCTGTATGCTGGGTTGAAATTAAGATTGTGTCAATTGATATTGGTATGCCATTTTCATAATTAACGCTTACTTGAGTTTTACCGTCAGGTAGAAGATATCCTATTAAATTTTCTTTTCTAACTTTAGATAATTGCCGCGCTAATCTATGGGCCAAGCTTATAGGCAATGGCATAAGCTCAGGAGTTTCATCACAAGCATATCCAAACATAATTCCTTGATCACCTGCTCCTAGATTATTATTTGTATCTTCACTTTTATCTTTCGCTTCATCTACCCCTTGTGCAATATCTGGGGATTGCTCATCCAATGCAACCAAAACTGCACAACTGCTAGCATCAAAACCACCCGCTTGAGCGTCTACATAACCTATCTCTCTAATAACTTGTCGAGCAATTTTAATATAATCAACAGTTGCTTTTGTTGAGATCTCGCCGGTCAGTAAGCAAAGACCGGTATTTACGATGGTTTCACAAGCTACCCTGCTATTGGGATCTTGCATTAATAAAGCGTCTAAGATTGCGTCGCTTATTTGATCACATATTTTATCTGGATGCCCTTCAGTTACAGATTCTGAAGTAAAAATGTAATTACTCATTATATTATGGATGATATTAATAACTTATTATTTTAAGTTATTCCCATATAAATATTCAATACTTTTGAAGTTATGTGTAAAGCTTAATAAGATTTAAGTTATCGATAGCAAAGTTAATTCAATTAAGATAGGTTTCATAAATTGGAACTTTACAAATTTTTTGATGATGGAAATCTAAGAGATTAGCTTTCTGAATTAGCTATAACCGTTTCCGCGGCTTCCGGTGTTTGCGTTGGTTCTGCTGTTTCTTCTGCTTCTTCTATCTCATCCGTTTGTTCAAATAACATTTGTTTATATTTTGCGGCCATTTCTTCAGCTTTACTGAAAACTTTTTGAGGGTCTGTGAGCATATCCCCTGGCTCAGGTTCTAATGCTTTAGTAGATAATGATATCCTACCCCTTTCTGAATCCAAATCTATAATCATCACTTTCATCTGGTCACTTACATTTAGAACATTGTGAGGAGTTTCGATATGTTCATGACTTATTTCAGAAATATGCAGAAGTCCGCTAACTCCTCCGATATCTATAAATGCTCCATATGGTTTTATTCCTTTTACAGAACCCACGACTACTTCACCAACCTCTAATCGGTTCATCTTTTTCTCAACCAAGGCTCTTCTGTGACTCAAAACTAATCTGTTTCTTTCCTCATCAACTTCGAGAAACTTAAGTGGTAGATATTCACCTTCAAGATCTTCCTTAAGCTTACGAGCACTAATATGAGAGCCAGGTATAAATCCCCTTAGTCCTTCAACTCTGACAAGTGCACCACCTCTATTGGTAGCAAATACCTCTGAATATATGGTGGCATCCTCTTTTTGTAATTGCCTCACCCTCTCCCAGGCTCTTTGATATTCGATTCTTCTTATCGATAAAGCTAATTGACCATCTTCATTCTCCTCACTCATAATGAAGAATTCTCTAGATTCAGACGGATGCAATACATCGCTTAGTCCTTCAACTCTATTAATTGAGACTTCTTGAACTGGCATGAATGCAGCTGTTTTTGCGCCAATATCAATCATTGCCCCTTTTGGTTCAAGGGCAAAGACTGTACCTTTCACAAGATCACCAGGTTTAAAGTTATAGTCGTATTTTCCTAATAGTGAAGCAAATTCTTCTTGGGTGAATCCAGCATTTTCTAGATCAGCGTTTCTTCTGCTGGAAGAAGAGTCTGCCGATGGGATGTCTTTTTCTTCGTAGGAATCTGCTGAGTTAGAATTTTCGAGTTGATTTTGTGGAGATTTAGCTTCAGCAGAATCATCTCTTGTATGATTAGTAACTTGAGAAGAACTTTCTGTCATTGTTTAGTAGCAGTATACCATTGGTAGTGTGAAAGAAAGTGAACTTAGCCTGCACACTAAGAGCACTAAAAATTTGCTCTAGTATTCTACACTTTAAAAGGCATAAATTTACAATATTGAAGCTAATTGATTTTTAGAATTACCTTTTAGAGATTGTAAAGTAGCAATAAAATCGTTAACGCCATTAAATTTTCTGTAAACAGAAGCAAATCTTATATATGCAACTTCATTCTCCTTACGAAGATTTTCAAGTATTAATTCTCCAATATGAGATGATTTAATATCTTTATTTGAATCTTGAAGTATTTGAGATTCTATGGAATCAACAAAGTTTATTATTGCCTCACTTGAAAAAGTTGTTTTCTCGCATGCCCTAGAGATACCAGTAATTAGCTTCTCCTTGTTAAATAATTCTCTAGTTCCATCTTTTTTTATAACTGACAAAGGCATGGTTTCTATTCTTTCGTAGGTTGTGAATCTAAAATTACAATTTAAACATTCTCTTCTTCTCCTAACGCTTTTACCAGCATCAGCAGATCTTGATTCAAGCACTCTGCTATCAGTATTTTGGCAGGCTGGACACTGCATATAGCTAAATTAAATATCTCCAACTCTAATGGTAGTAAAATTTCGACATAAAGAAAACCCCTTCCTTTTATAGGAAGGGGCAGGTAGAAACTATTTCCTGTCAAATTTAGGAGGATCTCTAAATGCGACTGCAAAAAATAGTGTAACAACTGCAAGAGTTAAGATTAAAACGTATGCGAAGGCTTCCATAGGAAAATAAAAATAAAGTTAGATTAAACCCTTCCTGGGATTCGTCTTGTGGATTCATCACCAAGTTTCTTGAAGAGACCAAACTCTACCTGATCTCCAATTTCCGCATCGATTCCTGCGAAGGAATCTCTGTACAGAGTTCTTGATGCATGCCACCAGTGACCAAATAAAAATAGCAAACCAAAACAGAGATGTGCGTAAGTAAACCAAGCTCTTGGTGAACTTCTGAAAACACCGTCAGATTTGTAAGTTTCTCTATCAAATTTAAATGCTTCACCCAACTGAGCTTTCCTAGCAAGTCTTTTAACAACTGCTGGATCAGTAAAGGTTTGACCATTCAAATCACCGCCATAAACAGTTGCTGTTATGCCAGTTTGTTCGAAAGAATACTTTGCTTCAGCCCTTCTAAATGGAATATCAGCTCTGACATTACCATCTTTGTCTTCAAGGATAACAGGAAAGTTTTCAAAGAAGTTTGGAATTCTTCTTACTTCTAATTCATTCCCATCTTTATCTTGGAAGGCAATATGACCTTGCCAGCCTGTTGGTAGGCCATCTCCATTTACCAAAGCCCCAACTCGGAATAAACCTCCCTTAGCTGGACTATTTCCAACATAATCGTAGAAAGCAAGCTGTTCAGGAATAGCTGCATATGCCTCTGCTTTGGTCGCTCCTTCATCCATAGCGACTTGAACTCTTCTGTTAATTTCGGTTTTAAAATAACCAGAATCCCATTGATATCTTGTAGGTCCAAATAGTTCAACGGGAGTAGTTGCAGATCCATACCACATCGTTCCTGAGACTACGAATGATATGAATAAAACAGCGGCAAGAGCACTTGCTAGAACGCCTTCTAAGCTTCCTAACTTGAGAGCCTTGTAAAGTCTTTCTCCTGGTCTGTTGGTAATGTGAAAAATACCACCAATTATTCCCATTAAACCAGCAGCTATGTGATTAGCGACAATTCCACCTGGGTTGAATGGATTAAATCCTTCAGCACCCCATGATGGTGCAACGGGTTCAACATGTCCTGTTAAGCCATATGGATCTGAAACCCAAATCCCTACATTTGCGCAGTGGAAAGCTCCAAAACCAAAACATGTAAGACCAGCAAGAAGTAAATGAATACCAAAGATTCTTGGAAGGTCAAGTGCTGGTTCTCCAGTCCTGGAATCTTCCCAAAGCTCTAGATCCCAGTAAGTCCAGTGCCAGATTGAAGCAAGCATTAGAAGGCCACTGAAAACTATGTGAGCAGCAGCTACACCTTCGAAGCTCCAAAAACCGGGATCAACTCCTGTTGCACCGGTAATATCCCATCCGTTCCAACTACCTGTGATCCCTAATCTTGCCATAAATGGCATTACATACATTCCCTGTCTCCACATTGGATTTAGAACAGGGTCTGAAGGGTCAAAAATGGCCAATTCATAAAGGGCCATTGAGCCGGCCCAGCCGGCTAATAATGCAGTATGCATGAGATGCACAGCTAGTAATCGACCAGGGTCGTTAATTACTACAGTGTGCACTCGATACCAAGGCAATCCCATCGATCAAATCTTGTAACGATGCTGAATAAACAGCTAAACATCATGATAGTAAGGGTTTTTTTACAAGTTCAGTGGATTTTGTAATTTATTAATTTTTTATATAAAATCAGTCAAAATAAAGTTGTATCAAGGCTTTTAGGGGAATTTAGGCAGAAAAATTGTTAATATTTTGGTCACAATTCTCAAAGTTAGACGCCAAAATAGGTAAAAAAATTACAAAAAATGACAACAATCAGATTTATTCGTGAAGGTGTTGAGATCCAATGTCGTCCTGGGGAAAATCTCAGGGATGTGGTAATTCGGGAAAATCTCCAATTATATGGACTTAAGGGAATGTTAGGTAATTGTGGAGGAGCGGGCCAATGTAGTACTTGTTTTGTATCCATTGAAGGTGGTGCATCCAACTCATTAAGTCCTTTAACTGACGTAGAAAGGCAAAAACTAAAATCTAGACCAGATAATTGGAGATTAGCCTGTCAAACCTTAGTGAAGTCATCTACTGTTGTTTTAACTAAGCCACAATCACCCCCTTCGAATTTGGACAAACTTATTGATGATTCCAAAAATAAGAAATTACCAAAATGAATTGTTTAAGACTGTTAATGAGTTGACTATCTTTATTGATTTTTCCACTGCACTTACATTTAACTGTTTATAGTAAAAAAAATAACGAAAAAAAATTCAATGGAAACAACTAATTTTGGATTCATAGCAAGTCTGCTTTTTGTGGGTGTGCCTACAATTTTTTTGATTGGACTCTTTATTTCAACTAGCGATGGAGAAAAATCAAGTTTCTTCTCAGACTCAAGCAAAGGTAAGTTAGGGCCAAAGCGTTAGTCAGTGATTCATGTATACAGTTTCCGCTAAGGAAATACTTGAGTGGAAGACAAAACAACTTAACTATGGAGGCGAAGAAGAAGCCTTGTTCTTGTTGCTTGATACTGTAGCTGGATTATCCAAAAAAGATTTCAATCGTTATAAAATTAATTCTGACCAAACGATTTGTCTAAAAAAAAGTGTAGATGATATTACGAGGTTATGGGTTGAGCATATTGATACATCAAGACCCATTCAACAGATATGTGGTTCAGCTTTTTGGAGAGATTTAAAGATCAGAGTAACCACTGATGTTTTAATACCAAGGCCTGAAACTGAATTAATTGTCGATATTGTTAATGACTTGTTTCGATTCTCAGAAAAAGAATTAGATTTCGTAGATTTAGGAACTGGTTCTGGAATAATTGCAATATCTCTCGCACTATGCAACCCAACTTGGCGCGGTTTCGCTACTGAAGTCGATGAGAAAGCCTTAGAAATTGCAAAATATAATTGTATGAAACTTCATAAATCTTCTAATCTAAAATTTTCTTTAGGAGATTGGTGGAGAGCTTTTGAAGGCTTTTCAGGTAAATTTGATTTAGTAGTTTCGAACCCTCCTTACATACCAAGTAAAGTATATGAAAACTTATCTAGTGAAATTAAAAATTACGAGCCAATGCTGGCTTTAAATGGAGGTAGTGATGGATTAAAACATATTAAAAATATAATCTCTGGCTCCCCAAGATTTCTAAAAAATAAAGGCTGGTTGATATTAGAAAATCATTTTGACCAAGCTGAAGATGTGAAAAATATTTTTATCCGAAATGGATTTCACTCAGTAAAAGTCATTAATGATTTAGCTGGAATTGGAAGATTTACAATAGGGAGATATAAATAGTATAAACAATTTTTAATCTAAATTAGTTGATGAAAATTTTAAGTAAAGAAGAAGCAAAGGAGAAATTGAATCAGGGATTTCCGATACTTTTTCAAACTGATACACTACCTGCAATAGGTTGCTTACCTAAATTCTCTGAGATTATTTATAAATCTAAGCAGAGAAATAGAAATAAAGCTCTAATTCTAATGGCTTCGGATTTGCGTCAGGTTTTAATGTATGTTCATCAAATTGCAGTTAAGGATGTAATAAAGATTGCTAACCAGTATTGGCCAGGTCCTCTAACTTTAGTTGTCCCAATTGCAGAAAATGAAAACTTTGATTTCATATCTCAAGACAATACTTTAGGAATCAGGATCCCATGTTCCGCCCATGCAAGGGATCTTTTAAATGCTGTCGGACCATTAGCTACCTCTAGCGCTAATATATCTGGCTCAACCACATCATTTAACGCAGATGATGTATCCAAAGATTTACCTAATATTGATATTTTAGGCCCTGTCCCATGGGGAACTTGCAGTGGTAAAGCAAGTACAATAATTACCTGGATTGGCAAAGGGCAATGGAAATTGATTAGGGAAGGTGAATTAATGATTGGAGATATTAACTAATATGGTATTGTTGGTTGTTCTTGTTTTTTTTATTCAGTTTATATCTTTTTGGATTTTAAATTCTTCAACATTACTTTTAACAAAACTTTTTGAATTTAGGTTTTTACCTTTTTTACTTTTAGCTTTGTTTTTATTCTTACTATCTGCTAATACTAAAAACAATTAGACATGGAAATGCCGGCTAACAGATTTGAACTGATGGCCTTCGCTTTACAAAAGCGCTGCTCTACCGCTGAGCTAAGCCGGCATATGGGTTATTTTACATAAAAGAAGGAACTATTTAAAGATATATTTAGATTCTATTTATGTAACTAATTATTCTTTTCAGAATCTTTAAACTTTATTTCTCCTGAAAGAGTTCTTTTGATTGGCAGATTTGCAACCAAAGCTGTCATTCTATCTTCAGTTTCTAAACTAACTGCAACTTCTTCAAAATCGATTTCGACGTACTTAGCCACAACATCGAGTATTTCTTTGCGCATTTTATCGAGAAGATCGGTAGTTAAAGTACTCATATCAACTCTGTCATGTGCAAGAACAAGCTGTAAACGTTCTCTGGCAGTATTTGCACTAGCAGGCTGTCTACCTAGTAGTTTGTTAATAAGATCTCTTAGCGTCATGGTTTTAAAAAATCTTTGTTTGCATTAGTCTTATGAATTTATCTTTAAAGCTTTTACCTTCTTTGCTCGGATCTATGATAGGAACATCAGCACCTGAAAGTCTTTGAGAAATATTAAGGTAACATTTTGAGGCAGGTGAATCTTTACCCGTTAATGTTAGTGGTTCGCCTCTATTAGTACTAATAATAACTTGCTCATCTTCTAATACTATTCCCAATAATGGTAATGATAGGATACTTCTGACGTCCTCGATTGAAAGCATTTCTTGATTTGCCATCATATTAGGCCTCACTCTATTTATAACTAGTTGTATTGGTTTTACATCACAAGTATTTAATATGCCAACAACTCTGTCAGCATCTCTCACTGCTGACAGTTCTGGGTTAGTAACAACAATAGCTTCTTTACAGCCTGCAAGTGCGTTTTTAAAACCGTCCTCAACTCCTGCGGGACAATCTACTAGTACATAATCAAACTTTTCACTTAATAAATCACTAATTTTTTTCATGTCTTCTGGCTTCATCCAATCGAGCATTCTTGGATCTCCAGCTGGCAATAAAGCGAGATTAGGCTCCTGTTTGTGCCTAACTAAAGCTTGCTCAAGCCGACAGTTACTGTCGAGAACATCTTGAGCAGTATAAATAATACGATTTTCAAGACCTAATAAAAGATCAAGATTCCTTAATCCAAAATCAGCATCCAATACTGCAGTGGTTGCTCCACTGTGAGCAAGAGCGATTCCTAAATTAGCAGTTAAAGTTGTTTTACCAACTCCCCCTTTGCCGGAACAAATTAAAATAGTGCGACTTTTGTTCGCCACTTGAAAAACTTAATATTTACAGATAATAAATTGAGTTCGCACAGTAGACAAACAAAAAAAATTAAGTAATTCTTAAATTATTTATTACGTCTTCAATTTATTTCAAATTATTGAATTTATTGTCTAACTATTAGTAAAGGTTTGATAACTATTTCGCCATCCTCTAAAAGGGCAATTTCTGGGTAAGAATTATTTGGTTTTTCTTTGGGGCCAATGGCTACAGAATTATTTATTCTTAGTTGCAAAGGGTTAAGGTAAAGTGATGAGATTGTTGAATTATTACTTCCATCTTTA
This sequence comes from uncultured Prochlorococcus sp., assembly GCA_913048245.1. Lineage (GTDB taxonomy): Bacteria > Cyanobacteriota > Cyanobacteriia > PCC-6307 > Cyanobiaceae > Prochlorococcus_A. Next base: position 15,783 of record CAJWWR010000022.1, read on the forward strand.
CCTGCGATTGCTATCCCACATAATTTACCCCATACATAAATGTTTTTTTTAGCTGATATTTGAGCTCCAGGATTTACATCTCCAACAATAAATAGGTTTCCATTTGAAGATATTTTATCACCAGACCTAATTGTCCCTTTATGCGAGAAATCATTATTACTTGTTTTTGAGAGGAGATTTGTACTCAAAGATTTATTAATATCTACTTCATAATGGGTATTTATTTTTAATGCATTTGCAGATATGGCTGTTTTTCTCGATTGTGTGTGTATTGATTCTAAATTTATATTTCTTGAATTAAAAGCGCATTTAATTTCGTTAAGTTCAGAACAGCTAAGGGGAATTTCGAAAGAGAATATATGTGCAATCTGATTGAATTGATTAATGGGTTTTTCCATTATGATCTTTTTGCAATCATATAAAGACTTGACTAAAACAATATCTATTTGATGATTATATGGGTTTTCAAAAACTATTTTCATTGATTTCTTTCCTTGAAAGATAAAATCTTTTCATTGACCTGCATTCGAATTTTTTCAGGATAGATAATCAAAGAGCTTTTTTGAGGTTTCATAAGAGCTTTTATCAATATAGATGAGTTGTCTAAGTTACTTAATAAATTTCCATCCCAGACTTTCAAGGAATTATTGGATTCAAAACCTTTAAAGTTTTTTTCTTTTAATCCACAAAATAAATTTGAATCAAAGTTATTTTCCTCGCAAATTTGTTTAGTGAAAGCTAACAATCTGAGCTTATCAATATTGCTTAGAAAACTTATATCTGATGCTTTTAGGAGTTTTCTGTCTAAAAACATTTTGCATAAGTTAGCAATAGGCTCGGAGGCTTCATTTTTCCATACATTAATATGATAGCTAAGCGTAATATCATCATTAGCTAAGAAATCTTCGTGATCTAAACTTTGTGGTGTAAAGATCAATTTATGCAAGTATTTATCAACCCATATTTTTTTGCTATCTTCATTTCTAATTGAGCTTATGATCTTTTCTAGTATCCAAGAGCAAATCTCATTAATTCTGTGATTATAAATTGTCCTGTACATCATATTCCTTAGAACTAAGAAATGCTCTATTGCTATGACCCCTTTAGGCTTTATGGCAATGCTTGAATCGGGGGCAAAAGTAAGTGCAGAAATAATTCTCTCTAAATCAACTAACCCATATTTTGTTCCGGTATTGTAGCTATCCCGCAATAAGTAATCTAGTCGATCACAGTCAATCTCACTACTGATTAAAGTTTTTAATGGGTTAGCAATGATATTTTTTGAAGTAAATAAGTTTGAAATTTTATCAGCTGTATCTTTTCCGTATTTCTTTAAAATTGATTTGATAGGTTGATATTCTTTTATAAGTTTTCTTGACCATGATTCATGCTGATGACAAAAAATCTCCTCGCTAATATGGCTAAATGGACCATGACCAAGATCATGTAACAAAGCTCCTGCGTATAGCACAAATTTGTAAGCTTCAAAGTCCCTATTCTCTTCAACAAGTTTTTTATAAATTTTTCTCGCAACATTAAAAACGCCTAAAGAATGTGTAAATCTACTCGCTTCTGCTCCATGAAAAACATATGATGCAGTACCTAGTTGTTTAATTCTTCTGAGGCGTTGAAAAGCATGAGTTTCAATTAACTCGAGAATCATTAATTCTTCATCTTTACTAGTATCAATAACAATTGCCTTATGTATGGGGTCATGAAATATTATTTGTTTTGCCATCGAATCGTTATTTTAAGAAGTTAAATTATTCGAGTCAATCACTTCGTTTGTGAGCTCTTTTTCAACTTCTAGTGAATCTTGATCTAAAACTGATGTAAGATAATTCTCTGCATTTCTTAACCACCTATCTTCAGAACTTCCAAAGTCTTGAGCTTCCTGTAAATCTAGAACTATGTCAGGTGTTATACCAACTCCTTGGATATTATTACCATTTGGCGTAAGATAACTTGCAACAGTGATAGCAATGCCACTTGTCTCTGTAAGGCTTTTGAGAGATTGAATTACACCCTTACCATATGTTTTTTTACCAATTAGTATTGATCTTTTATTGTCTTGTAACGCACCTGCGAGTATTTCACTAGCGCTTGCTGTTCCTTTATTAACTAAAGTAACCATGGGTCCATCAAAAAGCTCACTAGTTTGTGAAAAAATAGAGTCTTTAATCCCATTTCTATTTTGGGTTTCAACAATTAGACTATCTTGTAAAAATGAATCTGCTGCGGCTATACCAGAGCTTACTAATCCGCCAGAGTTATTCCTCAAGTCCAGAATAATTGCCTCAACGTCTTTTTCTTTAAGCTCAACAATAGCTTCTTCTATTTTTTTAGGGACACTCTCACTAAACTGCGTGATTCTTAGGTAACCAATTGTGTGTTCCTCTTCTCTCAATCTTTTTGTTCTTACTGGACGAAGGTCCACCGACCTCCTCTCTAGATCTAGCTCTTGTGATTCTCCCTGAGAAGATATCTGAACAAGTACTTTGGTACCTTTTTCTCCTCTTAATTTTGAAGCTGTATTCGCAAGTCCTAAATCTAAGGCTGATTCCCCATCCACTGCTTCTATCAAGTCGCCAGACATAATCCCTGCTTCTTCAGCAGGGGATCCACCTAATGTTGATATCACTTTTATTGCCCCTGTTGCTTCATCTAAACCTAACTGAATACCAACCCCATTTATTTCGCTACCCAGATTACTGGTTTTTAATAATTCATAATCTTTAGGCCTTAATAATCTTGTATATGGATCGTCTAAAGGTTTCAACATGTCTTCAATTGCTAAATAAGCATCTTCTGTTGTTTCAATTGGTTTTTGGAGTGTTTTTTGTCTGATTTTCTTCCATTTGATAAGCTCAAATTTTTCGGGATTATAAAATCCTTCATTCACGAGAGTCCAGGCATCAAGTACCATTTGCCTACTATCACTAAGCGCCTGGACTTCTTTAACATGCAAGTTAGTTGACACAAGAATCATGATCATGAATCCCATGATCAATTTCTTAAATAATAAAATTTTGTTAAAAGTTGAAGGCATTGGGTTAATTGTTAACACCAAATTAGTGATTTGTTAAGTAAGCTCCTATTAATGAAGCTTTTTTTTTAGGATGGCGAATTCTTCATCAGTTTACGACTGGTTCCAAGAAAGACTTGAAATTCAGGACATAACTGACGACGTAACTTCAAAGTACGTACCCCCCCATGTCAATATATTTTACTGTTTGGGAGGCATAACTTTAGTATGCTTCTTAATTCAATTTGCAACAGGTTTTGCAATGACTTTTTATTATAAGCC
>CAJWWR010000023.1 GCA_913048245.1 uncultured Prochlorococcus sp.
GAAATCAAGGGCTGCCAATAATTAGTCAACAGAATAAATATGAATTGGATTTTCATATATTAGATTTAGAACAAGTGAAGAAAATATTTCAAAATTAATAATTTATCCTGGGATCGATAAAAGCAATAAAAATATCAATTAATAAGTTGATCGATACAATTATTATAGAAGTAACTATTGCTATCCCTTGAACCATATTGTAATCTCTCTGGAAAATAGCTTCTTGCAATTTTAGAGCTATACCAGGCCATGAGAATGTAATTTCAATCAGTAAAGCCCCTCCAGCTAATGATGCAATCGTTAATCCAGTTATGGTTAGAATTGGAAGTAACGCATTTGGGATTGCATAATTTAACATCAAGTTCTTATTATTAATCCCTCTACATGTCGCCGCATCAAAGAAATCACTTTTAAGTGACTTATCTAAGTTTAATCTTAAAGACCTACTAAATATCCCACTTAGCAGAAAACCTAAAGTAATTGATGGCAGAAGTAAATGATATATGGTTACCTTTAGAGCGAATAAATTATTATCTAGAATACTATCAAGAATTAGAAATCCAGTTATATTTGGAGCCTGGTAAAAAGTTGGCAATCGTCCACCTATTGGGAAAATTCTAAATATTACCGAAAAAAATAATTGAGCCATCATTGCACCCCAGAATGGTGGTATCGCATATGAACTGATACCAGTTATCCTTGAAAAGTAATCAAACCAACTACCTTTTCTTTTTAAACCAAGATAACCTAAGGGAAAGCCTATTAAAGCCGCAAAAATAATAGCAAAAATACCTAATTCGATGCTAGCAGGTAAGACTCTAGTAATTACATTCATTACTGGTTCTGAATTACTAGTAGACTCGCCAAGATTTAACCTTATTAATTCTGATAAATATGAAAAATATTGGTTAATTAATGGTTCGTTTAAGCCATTCTCTGCTCTGCAATTATCTCTTGCTTGCTGATCTGCACCTGTGCCTAGTAATGCGTCACACGGGCCCCCTGGCGCGGCCCTAAGAAGTAGAAACACTAACGAAGAAATTATCCATATACTAATAGGCATTAGAGATACTTTTATTAGAGAATATTTTAAAATTCTATTTAAATTTCTTTTCATTAATCCTCTATCTTTTCCAGCTCACTCATTAAAATTAGGCCTGAATTATTGAACTTTGGTATAGAAATATTAGTTTGAACCCAAGCTTTTTGAGAGGAAATCCATATCGGAATGTAGGGGATAGCTTCAGAAGTTATTTTATCAATTTTTATAAACTCTATTATTCTTTCTTCACCTTGAAGTTCTTCACTTTCTTGAAATAGTCTTTCTACTTGACTTGAGGCCCAGAAACTCCCACTGAAAACTGACTCTCCTTTAAGACAATACTCGTCTAAATATTCTTCGCAACTTAATAGAGGTGCTAGATAAGCTATGGGATCAGAGTATTGAGCAGTCCAATCTAGTATTACTGCAGGATATAGACCTTCACTTAGATTCTTGTATATCGTAGTTGACTCAATTCCTGATATATTTATGACCATACAATCGGACATGGTCTCATTAATTTGTTGTTGCCAGGTTAGTGCTATTAATTTATCTGTCTCAACGTTTGACCTGTAATAAAGAGGGACGATTAACTGATTACCATCACAAAAACCTTCATCCGTAAGGATCTTTCTTGCTTCAACTGGATTATATTCCGGCCATGGATTTAAATCATTTGTTTTAAAGATTGGTGGCAGAAGAGATTGAATTGGATCCCTTAATCCATAACTAACCTTTTCGCTTATAAATGATCTGTTTAAACTAAGTGCTAGTGCTAACCGGATGCGTTGATTATCGAAAGGTTTTTGATTAGTCCTAAGTGCTACGAAGCTTATCTCATTAGGGATGCTGGAACCTTCTTTTATAAAACCATTTAAAGTCAAATTCTTTAACATATTCCTCTGACTGTCATCTATAGAATTTGACAAAAGAACATCCACTTGTTTACTTGTAAAGGCACCGTATAAGGATGCAGAATTTCCAAACCAAACAAAATCTATACCGTTATTCTTAACTTCTTGCCCCCAGTAGTTTGGGTTTGGCTCTAATACCTGAACCTCGTTAGTAAAGCTTTCTAATATGTATTCACCAGTTCCAATAAAAGTTTGATTTAGGTATTCATCGCTATGGTTTTTGTAAAAGGTAGGTGAGATTGGTGTTAAATAAATTGATGTTAATAAGCCATTTATTGAACTTGATGGCTTTTTTAGATTGATTATCAATAAGTTGCTTCTTGGAGCTTCTATAGACTTTATATTATCGCCTAAAATATAACTATTCCTCCCTATCCTTTGGAATCTTTCAATAGTAAATTTCATCGCCTCGGAATTAAACACCGTTCCATCGTGAAAAAAAACATCTTCTCTTAGTTCTATTTCTATTCTTAATTGGTCTTTGGAAAACTTTGGTAAACTTGAAGCTAACTGAGGTACTAACAAACCTTCATCGTTAATTTCATATAAAGTATCTCCCAAAGCATTAAGTAGTTGCAATGATTTTAAAGTATTCGCAACCGCAGGATCTGCAGATTCAATTTTCCCAGAACTTGCAATAATAATATTGTCCGTGAATGAATCATTGCTACAGGCACCAAGAGGTAAAAGAATCAAAAGTATAAATGCGGAAGAAAAAGATTTCTTGACCCTTTTGTTAGTAAATAGTTTCTTCATTGCTTGAATTACATGGACAAATAGTTAACGCCATTACTTGATTAATGGATAATGCAAATGTTTTATGAGATTTAATTTCTAAGGGTAATTCTCTGATCCAGCAAATCGATTTTCTGTTATTTAGGCCTACAACCTGAAAGGTTTTATTGCTATTTTCAATTTTTACGCATAAGCCAATATCAGGAACAATATTTGATTCATTTAAATTTGATTGTTTTTTTATACTTTGATTTGAAATATTACCCATAAAAAAATAAAAGGAATTATAACCTTACTTTGGTTTAACAAGTTATTGTTTTTTTGGCAAATTTAATCAAATACAATTTAATTGACTGGCTATTAATTTCACCTCTGTTAGAGAATTTAATTCGGTTTTTGATTTCTCAATATTCCCCTTTGTTACTTCATGAGTTATTACTACAATTTCTGCCTCATTATCTGTAGCATCGAATTGAACAATTGATTCTATAGAAACACTATTAGTACCAAAAATATGTCCGATTTTTCCAATAACGCCAGGAGTATCTTGACATATTAATCTGAAATAAAATTTTTTTCTTATTTGAGCAGACTCAATTAAATGACATTTACGCCAGAAATCGAATGCTAATAGAGGATCAAATGTAGATAATCCTTTCTTATTGTTAGTAAAAGATATTGATTTAAGATTTAAAATATCAGAAACAACTGAAGATGCAGTAGGCCCACTTCCAGCACCAGGTCCATATAACATTATCTCCCCTAAAGGATCTCCCTTAATTAATATTGCATTATTAACATCTTCTACAGAAGCTAAAGGGTGCCCTTTAGGTATTAATGTTGGTCCTACCCATGTATTTAAAGGAAGTGAATCAGAACTATCATTATTAATTCTTTCAGATAAAGCTATTAGTTTGATTTCGAAACCTAATTTACTGGCATAATCAATATCTTTTAGGTTAATAAAATTAATACCTTCAGTTTCAATTTCATTGCGTTTAATTTTTCCGCCAAAGGCTATTTCAGTCAGTATGGATATTTTATCTGCAGCATCATGTCCCTCTACATCTGCTGATGGATCTGATTCGGCGTAACCCAAGTCTTGAGCGATTTGAAGACTTCCTTCATAGGAGGAATTCTCCGATGACATTTTTGAAAGAATAAAATTTGTAGTACCATTTATTATTCCAATCATTTTAGTAATCTGGTTACTCTTTAAAGATTTCTTTAAAGGTTCAATCACAGGAATCCCTCCGCAAACAGCCGCTTCAAAAAGTATGTACACATTGTTTTTCCACGCAATTTTGTAGATCTCGTAGCCAAACCTAGCCATTACAGCTTTATTAGCAGTAACAACTGATTTGCCAGCATTAAGAGATTTTATAATGATATCTTTTGCAATATCAATCCCACCCATAACTTCAACTATTACATCAATGCGTGGATCTTTTATTACTGAATCTATGTCATCAGTTAATAAATCCTTGTTAACTTGTATGTCTCTTTTTTTGTTTATATCTTTAACAGCGATTTTTATTATTTCAATTTCTTTGAGAATGGGATGATTATCTTTTTTCGTATTTAGTATTTTGAATACTCCTTTCCCAACTGTTCCGAAGCCAATAATACCTATTTTACATTTATGCATCATTTAGTTTTTAATATTTATTAGTAATTTTATAGTATTAACTTCTGAAAAGATTATTAGCCTCAGATTTCATTTTTAAAAATATGTTTAAAAATCCATTTGCTCTTGAGGGCGTTAGACTACTTTTGAGACCTGTATCTTTTATAAAATCTTCATTAAGTTCGATTATTTCGGAAGGAGTCAGATCACTTAATCCAGCAATTAAAAATGAAAGTAATCCTTTTGTAATTAATGCATCTGAATAGCCTTCCCAAGTAATCCTGTTGCCTACCAAGTATCCTTTTATGAAGACTTCAGAAACACAACCTTTTACTTTGTTTTCAGGGACAAAGATTTCATTTTTAGGCTCTTTCAATTTATTGCCTAGCCATAAAATATATTCATATTTTCTTTTTGGATCATTTGTTGACTTTAATTTCTCAGTAAGCTCTGATAATTTCTTATAAGTATTTTTCTTTTCCATCTGTTGTATGAATAATGAATTTTTTTTACTCTCCAGAATATTATACATAGATTCCTTTCTCAGTTATGAAGCCATCTAGAGCAATATCAAATGTTTCTCTAGGTAACAGCTTGTCACTAATACAATTTGATGTAAGTACACCAATTGTTTTTACCGACTTCCAATCCTTGTTTGCCCTCAATTTGTCATAGTAACCACCTCCGTAACCCAATCTTATAAGACTTTGATCAATCGCAAGACAAGGGACGAATATTAGTGAAACTTCATCGAATTTCAAGGCTTTACTCTTAATACTGGGTGAAGGGATCCCTTCAAAGTCTTTTTCTAAATGGGAGTTATCCCAAGCGTAAAACTTTAAATCTTTGCTTGAGTTGCATCTTGGTAAAGCTAATAGATATTTTTGTTTGAGTGTTCTTATGTCTATTTCGTTTTTGAGTGGCCAATAAATAGCAATATATTTGTATTTATTCGACAATTTATGGAAATTTTCAACAAAAAGTTCAACATTGTTTTTAACTTTTTCTTGCTCTATTCTTGAGATTTCTGCTCTAATTAATTTGTACTTCTGCCTTTCCTCAGACTTAATTTTTTGGATTTCCATTATTTCAGAATCCTTCTTCGTTTAGTTTTGTTAAAGCTATCGCAAGAGCATCTGCTGAATCATCTGGCTTGGGGGGGTAATCGAGATCTAAATCTAACATTACTGCCTCTAATACCTCTTGTTTGGATGCTTTGCCAGATCCCGTTATAGTAAGCTTTATTTGAGCTGGTGCATATTCATTAATTTGGATCCCTTTAAACCCAAGTGCCAAAAGAATTACCCCTCTTGCCTGAACAACATTTATAGTGTTACTAGATTTATAAAAAAAGAATTTTTCAACTGCAGCAATATCAGGATTCCATTTTTCAATTAGTTCATTCATATCATTGTGAATCTCAATTAACCTTTCAATTTCTTTTTTTTCCTTACTGGTTTCTATTATGCCGCAATCGAGGAGTATTTTTTTGCCGTCAACAACTTCTATTAATCCATACCCCACCCTTGCTAATCCTGGATCAATTCCAATAATTCTCAATATATTTATTCCTCATTTAATGCTAATTGAAATTTGGAAATGTTTTCACTTTCATCTATTTCAAATACCTTGCAGAATGCTTTAATCACTTTTTCGCCTGAATCTACTTGTTCAAGAGGATCTTTTCTTAATCTATGCCTCAAAGAACAAGTAATCACTCTTGCAATATCATCTTCAGATACATCATCTCTCCCTTCAAATGCGGCAATTGCTTTAGCAGAACGGTTTGTTACTATGTCCCCTCTTAACCCATCAACATCAAGTTCACCACAAATAGCAGATATATTTAATCTTAGTTCTTCGTCAATATTTACATTTTTAAGTTTTTCTTGAGCCGCAACAACTTTTTGTTGAAGTTCATTTTGCTGCTCTTGGACATTACGAGAAAATTCTTCAGGATTATTATCAAATGAAGTTCTTTGGTCTACAACTCTTACTCTTAACTCTGCTTCTCTAACAGTCTTAACTTCAACACTCATTCCAAATCTATCCAGTAATTGAGGTCTAAGCTCACCCTCTTCTGGGTTGCCTGATCCAATTAATACAAATCTTGCAGGATGACGAACTGAAACTCCTTCTCTTTCAACGGTGTTCCATCCTGAAGCCGCCGAATCTAAAAGCACGTCGACAAGATGATCGTCTAGTAAGTTAACTTCGTCCACATATAGAAGACCTCTATTGGCTTTGGCAAGTAGACCAGGCTCAAAAGCTTTAACACCTTGGCTAAGAGCTTTTTCAATATCAATTGTCCCACATAGTCTATCTTCGGTAGCGCCTAATGGTAAATCAATCATTGGCACTTGCAACTGATTGATCTCTAACTCCTTGCCAGTTTCTATTCTTTCTAATATTTCCTGGCTTTGCAAATCAGGATCATTAGGGGAGCTATTATAAGGATCACCTTTGACAACATCAATGGCAGGTAATAAATCTGCCAAAGCTCTGATTGTTGTAGATTTTCCAGTTCCCCTATCTCCCATAATCATTACTCCACCAATCCTTGGATCAATAACGTTAAGCAAAAGGGCTAATTTCATTTCCTCTTGACCAATTACTGCTGTAAATGGAAAAACCCTTCTTTTCTTTGATAAGTTCACTTTCTAACTGCTCGAAAAATCAAAACATCAATGATGTTACTTCAGATTTTGATATTAGTAAATAACATTAATACTAAAATGTTCTAATTTAATTAATATTAACTAATTAACCATATTGATTAAAACCAAAAAATTATTCAATTCTAAAGCGATCAACCTAATGTGGTTGTTTTACAAATATTAAAAGTTAGTTTTTTTTTGAATTACTAAGTGCCCAATTAATTTGATGAACAATACCTCTGATCACATTTAGTTCATGCTTGGAGGTTTTAGCCCGATTAATAAAAGTTCTGAATTTGGTCATTTTCGCGTTTGAAGTATGGTTAAGTAGATAACCAACTCTCTTTAGCATTTTCTCGATTTCAGAAAAGCATATCTCTATTTGAGCAGGAGAGGCAATTTCGTATTTTAAATTTTTATTTAAGTTGGCAGAATTTGATAATTTACTTGCTTCATAAAGAACTATTGAAACTGCGTGAGACAAATTAATTGATGGATAATTATTATTGGTATCAATTTGGAATATCTTTTGTGAGAGAAGAAGCTCCTTATTGGTGAGTCCTCTATCTTCTCTTCCAAATACAAATGCTAATTTATTTATTTTCTGAAATCCTTCAATCCATTTAATAGCATTACAAATTGAATCTTGTTTGAGTTCGGCAGTACTTTCTCTTCTGCCTGAGCTTGCTAAAACAATATCACAATCATTTATGGCATCAAATAACGTTTTATAAATTTCGCAATTAACAATATATTTAAAACCTTTTAAGGCCATTTTCTTTGTATCTAATGAGAAGACATCGCATTTCGGAGATACAATTCTCAATTCGCTAACTGAAAAATTTGCGCATAGTCTAGCAATACTTCCTACATTAATAGTGCCTTGTGGCTCAACTAAAATTACTACGAGATTCTTAAATATTTTTTCAGATTTCAATTTAGTGTATGCAGATAAGTTAATAAATCAGCCATATTTTGTGGTTCAATCTCAAAACTCGGCATCGGAGGGGTCAGACCTTTTGTTACTTGTGTGATTATTTGTGAGTCACTCAGTCTATCAGTGACAGCATGCAAGTCAGGGCCTACAAGACCTCTTGCAGTTATCCCATGGCAACCTACACAGTTCATTTTGAATAATCCGTCACCAGTGGAAAGGGATCCATTTAGTTTAAGAGTTTGTCTAGTATATTTATTATTACCGTAATGTGTAAAAAACAATGCTGCTACTAAAACTAGTAATAAGAAGATTAATACAACTACCTTTATCAGTTTTTCTTTTAAGTTATTATTTTGTACTGCAGAAGATGAAGATGTTGTCACAACAAGTAATAGCTATGTAATAATTGTGAATGAAAATTAAAAAAAATGCGAGTAAATGATTGAACCTTTACTTTGTGGAATAGTTTTAGGATTGGTTCCAATTACTTTATTGGGATTGTTCGTTAGTGCATGGAATCAATATAGAAGAGGTTCTGGCTTATTAGATCTTGATTAGAAAAACAAGCTTTGTTTGTCCATAAACTCTCTGATCCTTTACTTTGAAATAGTTATTGATGGATAAACTTACATTCTTTGAATGCTCGCAAATGATTGTAGTTTTTTCGTTTATAAATTTACTCTCTGCAAGTAGTTTAAGAACATCTTCATAATATCCACTTTGATATGGAGGATCTAAGTAGACAAAATCAAAAATAAAATCTTTTGGGAAGTTTATATAAAATTTTTTATTAGTTGACTTTATCCAACTAGGAACATCTTCTTTAATTACTGCAATGTCTTTTTCTCTGTTTTTAGATTTATCTAATGAGAAAATATTTCTGAAACAAATTTCAGTATTTTTTCTATTTTTCTCAATAGCAAAAATTTTCTTTGCCCCATGATTAATTGCTTCGCAAGAAATAGATCCTGTTCCACTGTATAAATCAAGCCAATTTGAATTAGGAACATCTTCTCTTAGGATATTAAACAAGGCTTCTCTTACCATTAATGTTGTAGGTCTAGTAATGTCTAATTTTGGACTTATTATTCTCTTGCCACTAATTAATCTTAACTTTGAACTCATATTTAAGTTATGTAAGTCTGATACTTTTAATCCAGTTTCTTAGTATTGATTCGCCTGATTTGCCAGATTTTTCAGGGTGAAATTGGCAAGCAACTAAATTTTCATGTTCAATTATTGCCGCTAATTTAATTGATCCATATTCGATTTCAGCTGAAATTAGAGTTTTATCATGTGGATTTGCGTAATACGAGTGATCAAAGTAAACCCAATTTGAATTACTTAAATCCGGATAAATAAGATTACTGTTCTTTGTTGGAATTAAATTGCACCAACCTATATGTGGAATTCTTTGATTCAAGATATTTGGAATTTTTTTGACGTTTCCTTCAATAATACCTAGACCTTTTTGAGAACCTTCATCGCTCTCATCAAAAAGAAGTTGGAGACCAAGACATATACCTAAGAAGGAATTCCCTTGTGTTATCCAATCCTTTATATCCTCTATTAGGCCTGTTTTCGTAAGGTTGCTAATTGCAGGGTCAAAAGCACCTTGACCTGGAATGACAATTGCTTTGCATTGATTGAGCTGAACTTTTTGACTAATTAATAAAACATCTTCACCAAGATTTTCAATTGATCTTCTAACAGAATGAATATTTCCCATTCCATAATCAATAAGTCCAATTTTCCTCACTATTAAATTTATAAGTGCTTAGAAAGAGTACTTGAAAGAGTTCCTTTAGGTACTGCTCCAACAACGGTATCAACTTTCTGACCACCTTTGAAGATCATTAATGTTGGTATGCTTCTGATACCATATTGGCTAGCTACGTTTGGATTTTCGTCGGTATTTAATTTAAATACTTTAATTTTCCCTTCAAAATCCTTTGAAATTTCCTCTACGATAGGGGCAACCATTCTACATGGACCACACCAAGGAGCCCAAAAATCAACTAAAACGGGCAAATCACTTTGTAAGACATCTTTATCAAATGAAGAGTCAGTTACTGCAGGCGCTGAAGACATAATTTATATATTCCTTTAAAAAATTTAGCAGGCAATTTTTCTTAGTGCTTATTTAATTGCAAATATAAAATGTATAAGTTACAAATTGTATTAAAAAAGCCCGAGGAAATCGGGCTATTTGTGTGTGAGGAGTATGGGGTTTCCCCCATAATTTAATAATAGCCTCTTAATAGGTGATTTTTCTCTTTCTCTAACAGTTAGATACTATTTACCCATTCCAAGTTGTTGAGCTTTTTGATAAACTTTTCCTTCACTAAGAAGTGAGGGAGCAATTACTATTTCAACATTCTGCATCTCTTTTATGTTTTGTGCTCCTAAGGTACTCATCGATGTTCGTATTGCTCCCAATAAATTATGGGTCCCGTCGTCTAAAATAGCTGGCCCTTTAATTATCCTCTCTAGACTGCCAGTTGATCCCACCTTAATTCTTGTCCCTCGGGGTAAGATTGGACTTGGGGTTGCCATTCCCCAGTGAAATCCCTGGCCGGGAGCGCTGGAAGCTCTCGCAATTGGGGATCCTATCATTACGGCATCTGAGCCGCAAGCTATACATTTACAGATGTCCCCACCAGTAATTATTCCTCCGTCTGCAATGATAGGAACATATTTGCCAGTCTCTTTGAAATATTCATCTCTTGCATAACTGCAATCTGCTATGGCCGTAGCTTGAGGAATTCCAATACCAAGAACTCCGCGGGAAGTACAAGCAGCGCCTGGACCAATTCCGACCATTAAACCGGATACTCCAGCTTCCATTAATAACTTAGCAACTTCGTAAGTTACGCAATTACCTGCTATAACTGGGATATCAAGAGAATCACAAAGCTCCTTGATATTTAATGATTCTTGTCCGTTTACCCCTAGGTGCTTTGTAGATACAACAGTTCCTTGGAGAAAAAACAAATCTGGCTTCGAATCTATAAGAGCCTTTTTGAATTTTATTGCGGCTTGAGGCGTTCCGCTTAATGCCGCAATACCTCCATTAATTTTGATTTCATTGACCCTTTTGTGAATGAGATCTAATTTAATTGGCTCTTTATATATTTTCTGCATTAACGTGACAAATTCTTCTTTCCCTACTGAAGCTATTTCACTAAGCACCTCTTTAGGATTCTCATATCTAGTTTGTATCCCCTCCATATTTAGAACCCCTAATGATCCTAACTTTGAGAGTTCAACTGCTGCTTTTACATCAACTACACTATCCATCGCACTAGCAATTATGGGGACTTCTCGCTTAATTTTGCCAATAGACCATGAAGGATCAGTTAAGTTGTAATCGAGGGTCCTTTCTCCAGGGACTAGGGCAATTTCGTCGATGCCATAAGCCCTTCTAACTTTTTTATTTAAACCAATTTGAATATTCGACATACTTGGAATGCATTTTGATTAACTTAACAACAAAAGGGCTATAAAGCCAATTTTTCTTCAAGGAATAGAGAATTTCAATTATTGTAAATTATATTGTGAGTGTTTGAAAATCTTTTTATTTTTATTTTTATTCAAACTGACTATAAGCCACTATGATTAAAAAAAGTATCTTTGTATGTCTGATAATTTAGAAACTGGTCAAAACAAATTTGGTGATGATGATAATCGTATCATACAAACTGATCTAAGAAATGAGATGTCGCGCTCTTATCTTGAGTATGCGATGAGCGTTATTGTTGGGCGTGCATTGCCTGATGCTAGAGATGGGCTTAAACCAGTTCATAGAAGAATTTTATATGCAATGTATGAATTAGGTCTAACCAGTAGTAGGCCATATAGAAAATGTGCGAGGGTAGTTGGAGAGGTTCTTGGTAAATATCATCCTCATGGAGATACTGCTGTATATGATGCATTGGTAAGGATGGCACAGGATTTTTCTATGAGAATGCCCTTAATAGATGGTCATGGGAATTTTGGATCAGTAGATAATGATCCTCCAGCCGCAATGAGATATACAGAATCTCGACTGCAATCATTAACTGATGAAAGTTTATTAGAAGATATCGAATCTGAAACTGTTGACTTTTCTGATAATTTTGATGGTTCACAACAAGAGCCGACAGTTTTACCTGCGAGAATACCTCAACTGCTTTTGAATGGTTCTTCTGGAATTGCTGTAGGTATGGCAACAAATATACCTCCTCATAATTTAGGTGAGCTTATTGAAGGACTTAAAGGTATTATTAAAAATCCTGAAATGCCAGATAAAGAACTTTTTGAGTTAGTAAAAGGACCAGATTTTCCCACAGGGGGCCAAATTTTAGGCTACGAAGGCATTAAAGAAACATATAAATTTGGTAAAGGATCTATAACTATGAGAGGAGTGGCGGATATACAACAAATCAAAGCACCTGGAAGGCCAGAAAAAGATGCAGTAATAATTACAGAGCTTCCATTTCAAACAAATAAAGCAGGTCTTATAGAGAGAATTGCTGATCTTGTTAATGAAAAGAAGCTTGATGGGATCTCTGACATAAGAGATGAAAGTGACAGAGACGGCATGAGGATTGTAATAGAACTAAAAAGAGATGCTTACCCTCAAGTTGTGTTGAATAACCTATTTAAGCTCACACCTCTTCAAAATAATTTCAGCGCAAATATTTTAGCCTTAGTTAATGGTGAACCTACGACACTTTCATTAAGAAGAATGCTGGATGTATTTCTGGATTTCAGAATTGAAACTATTAGACGGAGAACATCCTTTTTACTAAAAAAAGCAGAGGAGAGGGATCATATACTCCAGGGACTTCTACTAGCAATGAGATCTTTAGATGAAATAATTAAATTAATCAGATCTGCTAAAGATACCGCATCTGCAAAAGAACAGTTGCAGACTAATCATGAATTATCACCCATACAAGCAGATGCTATTTTGCAAATGCAATTAAGACGATTAACTGCACTTGAGGCAGATAAAATAAAAGATGAGCATGAGGAACTAACTCTTAGAATTGTTGAATTAAAAGAGATTTTGAATAATAAAAATAAAATCCTTGATATTATTCTCACTGAATTGGATGAGATTGACAGAAGATTTTCTTCTCCTCGAAAAACTGAACTTCTAAACTTAGGAGGAGGATTAGACGACATTGATTTAATAGCTAATGAACGTTCGGTTGTTTTGGTTACTCAAAATGGATATTTAAAGAGAATGCCTGTTAGTGAATTTGAATCTACTAGTAGAGGTTCGAGAGGTAAAGCTGGCACAAAAACCCAAGGAGATGACGAAGTTCGTTTGTTCATAAGTTGCAATGATCACGATACCTTGTTGCTTTTTAGTGATAGAGGAGTCGCTTATGCACTACCGGCTTATAGAGTTCCACTTAGTAGTAGAACCGCCAAAGGTACGCCCTCTGTACAGTTGCTCCCAATCCCAAGAGAAGAAGAAATAACATCTCTTTTATCTGTTGAATCTTTTGATAATGATAATTATTTATTAATGCTTACAAAAGGAGGTTTTATTAAGAGATCGCCACTTTCAGCTTTCTCTAAAATCAGGTCAAATGGTCTTATTGCGATCAGTCTTGAAGAGGGAGATGCACTAACGTGGGTTAGATTATCTAGCGAAGGTGATAGTGTTTTAATTGGATCAAGCCAAGGAATGACTATCCATTTCAGATTGGATCAGAATGAATTGAGACCTCTTGGCAGAACCGCTCGTGGTGTTAAGTCAATGAATTTAAGAAAAGGTGATCGGCTTGTATCGATGGATGTGCTTACTGCAGATCTTGTAGATAAGCTCTCTAGTTATGAAAACGAAAACGAAAATGAAAACGAAAATGAAAATTTAATTGATAATAATGAGATGAATTCATATGATGGTCCATGGGTATTAGTTGCTAGTTCTTTTGGATTAGGGAAAAGAGTCCCAGTCACTCAATTTAGACTCCAGAAAAGAGCAGGCATGGGCCTTAGAGCAATCAAGTTCAGGCTTAAAGACGATGTTATGGTAGGTCTAAAAGTATTAGGCAAAGGTGAGGAGATTATCCTTGTTACTGAAAAGGGAGTCATTGTAAGAACAAACGCGGATAAGATTTCACAGCAATCAAGAGCAGCCACTGGAGTCAAATTACAAAGGTTAGATGATGGCGATCACTTGGCTGAGGTTGTACTGGTTCCTCATGAACAGACTGAAGAGTTATTTGAAGATAATGATTAATCTTAGATAATTAAGTAATTTTATTATGAGCCAAAGAGAAATAATGGATATTTTAATTTTAGGTTCTGGACCAGCGGCCCTTTGCCTCGCATCTGAGTTGGCGTCTCAGAAACTTAATATAAGTTGTATTTCTAACGAATCTCCAGATAATAAATGGAATAATACTTATGGTATTTGGGCATCAGAACTTGAAGAACTAGGATTAGAATCCTTCTTGTCTCATAGATGGTCTGATACGGTTAGTTTTTTTGGGGATGGAGCTAATTCAACTGGCAATATAGCCACAAATCATTCCTACGATTATGGACTTATTAATCGTGAGTCTTTCCAAAAAGAATTATTAAAAAGATGTGAAGGAATTCAATGGTTTAACGAAACTGCAACGGAAATAATTTATAAAGGTCATATCTCACAAGTAGTATGTAAATCAGGCTTAAAACTTAATTCTAGGTTGGTTGTAGATGCAAGTGGTCATAAAAGCCAATTTATTAAAAGACCCAAAATAAAAGAAGTTGCTCAACAAGCTGCTTTCGGTATCGTTGGGAGATTCTCTTCTCCACCAGTAAAGAAAGAACAATTCGTTTTAATGGATTATCGTTCTGATCATTTAGAAGATAAAGAGCTTCTAGAGGGCACCCCTTCTTTCCTTTATGCAATGGATCTCGGTAATAATATTTATTTTGTAGAGGAAACATCATTGGCTAGTTACCCTCCATTATCTAAAGATTGTTTGAAAAAGCGATTATATAGGAGATTAGAAGGGAAGGGTATATTTATTGAAGAGATTATTCATGAAGAAGATTGTCTTTTCCCAATGAATCTTCCATTGCCATATAAAAACCAACCAATATTAGCTTTTGGAGGAGCTGCTAGTATGGTCCATCCTGCATCAGGTTATATGGTGGGATCTTTATTAAGAAGAGCGCCAAAATTAGCAAAGAAATTGAAGGTCTTTTTAAATAATCCAGAATTAAGTTCAATCGAATTAGCTCAAAGGGGATGGGATGTTCTATGGCCATTTGAATTAGTTCAAAGACATAAACTTTACCTATATGGTTTAAATAGATTAATGAGTTTTGATGAGGCGATGCTGAGAAGTTTCTTTATTAATTTTTTTAGATTATCAACAAATGAATGGTCTGGTTTCCTTACTAATACACTTCCTCTTCCTAAATTAATTTTCGTTATGAGTAAGATGTTCGTTAAATCTCCCTTAAAAATAAAGCTTGGGATGTTGAAATTTAACTAATTTTTTAACCTTTTCCAGTCCTCTATTTTTAAATCAGGAAATATTTTATCCTCCTCTTCTATTTGTTCTAAATATTTTAGAAAATCGTTTTCTTGAATTTCAACATTATTAATTAATTTCCAAAAACGAGAAAGATGTTTTTCAATTCTCTCTTTTGCAAGTTCAGAAGTTGTTCCTGCTCTGAGAATGAAACTCCAATCTGAGGATTCAGAAAGTAATAACTCTCTTGCTGCTTGCTTGAAGATTCTTATAGCTAGTGGATTGTTATTATCTTTTGATGAAAGTTTAACAAAAGTACTCCCCGCCAATGTTATCTGTGGGACTATCCAAGAGTTTTTATCATTAAGCCAATAATCGTGGTATCCCCCTTGCCCCCAGCTAGAGGGGCAAGGTTCACATATTTGAATGCTTGGTTTTTGGGATAAAATATCTTTCAAATGTGTAAGTCTTATGGAGTATTTATCACATTTCTTAATTATGTTTTCTAAGAATCTTGGCCCTTCGTACCACCAATGCCCGAATAATTCGGCATCAAATGGTGCTACCAATAGGGGATTGAATGAACTTGATATTTTTAGTTGTTTAAATTGTTGGGATCTTTGTTCAAGGTAATTTTCTGCATGTTCTTCTACTTTTTTTTCAGCTTCCTCCTCAATGTAGAATTCTTTTTCTCCAAGTGAGGGAGAGTTTTTTGTTATTCTATGAAACTTTAAGCCAAGAGGTCTAGGACTAGAAATTTCTTTTTCTTTAAGCTTCTCTAGAGGCAACTCCCAACCTAAATCTTTGTGGAATTCTCTATATACTGAATCTCCTGGGAACCCTTCCTTGGCGGACCAAACAGGTAATGTAGATTGGCTATCTCTTCCAAAAAAAGCCACACCCCGTTTACTACAAATCGGTGCATATACGCCATATCTTGGCCTGGGCTTTGAATTTAGAATTCCATGGCCATCTAAGACTGCATATCTTATCCCACAATCTGCTAAGATTTCGTCCAGATTTTCATAGTATGCGCATTCTGGAAGCCAAATACCTAATGGTTTAGAACCAAAAAAATTATTATGGCTTCTAATAGCTGTTTTTATTTGTGCTAGAACTGTTTCGGGATTCTCTCTTAAAATTGGTAAATATCCATGAGTAGCGGCACATGTGAGAATATCTAGGAAGCCACCCGAATATAATTCTTTAAATCTTTCTATTAAATTACCCGAGTGTTTTTGCCAGTAATCTAGTTGATCGTTGATATTCCTTAAAAGAAAAGTTGAGGCTATCTTTTCTTTGTCTGGAAGATCTTCGAGAAACGAGATTCGAGTATGGACCCATTCTTTAAATTTATTCTTCAGATGAGAATTATCTAATAGAGTAAGCAGAGTAGGAGATAAACTCATTGTGATTTTTGTACTATTCGGTATGCTCTTTGAAGTTTTATCAAATACTTTGAGTAGTGGTAAATAACATTCGATGACTGCTTGAAATAACCAGTCCTCCTCTAAAGAATTCTTTTCATTTTTGCGTACATAAGGAAGATGAGCATGGAGTACAATTGCCAATTGTCCAAAAGATTGTTTATTTATAGATCGACTATTCATGAATATTTCATTAATTTTGAAGTTAGATAATTGATATCTAATGTCATTTTTAAAAGATTACTGTAATAAGATGAAAAATCTTTTTCCATGAAAAATAATTTAACTAATTTTGGTTAATAAAAATTTAGAAAGAATTTTGTTAAACTTTATTTTCAATCTTGTCTAGTAATTTGCTATTAATTCACTTATTATTAGTTTAAGTGGAATAATTCAATGTCAAAAGATCCCGGAAGAGTATTGATATTTGATACTACTTTAAGAGATGGTGAACAATCACCAGGAGCGAGTCTAAATCTTGAGGAGAAACTTGCGATTGCTCATCAGCTTGCGAGGTTAGGTGTTGATGTTATAGAAGCTGGATTCCCTTTCGCTAGTCCAGGTGACTTTAAGGCTGTAAGTAAAATTGCTGAAGTTGTCGGAGGTGCAAACGGACCCATAATTTGTGGCTTAGCTAGAGCCTCAAAAAACGATATTAAAACTTGTTATGAAGCACTTAGCTCAGCCCCTAAAAAACGAATACATACTTTTATTGCTACAAGTGATATCCACTTAAAACATAAATTAAAAAAATCAAGAAAAGAAGTATTAGCTATTGTCCCAGAAATGGTTAATTATGCAAAATCTTTTCTTGATGATGTGGAGTTTTCTTGTGAAGATGCCTCTAGAAGCGATCCCGATTTCCTTTATGAGGTTATAGAGCTAGCTATTTCAGCGGGAGCCACAACAATTAATATCCCAGATACTGTTGGATTCTCTACTCCAAACGAGTTTGGTAAATTAATAAAAAATATCAATAAAAATGTACCAAACATAGATGAAGCAGTTTTATCTGTCCATGGACATAATGATTTAGGCTTGGCAGTCGCAAATTTTTTAGAAGCAGTTAAACATGGGGCAAGACAATTGGAATGTACCATTAATGGAATTGGGGAGAGGGCTGGAAATGCGTCCCTTGAAGAATTAGTTATGGCAATGCATGTTAGAAGAAGCTTCTATAACCAATTTTTTGGTAGGCTTCCAGATTCTCCAACACCATTGACAGCTATTAGAACGAAGGAGATCACAAAGACTTCTAGATTGGTTTCAAATCTAACTGGCATGAATGTTCAGCCGAATAAGGCGATTGTAGGTGCTAATGCTTTCGCTCATGAGTCGGGAATTCATCAAGACGGAGTTTTGAAGAATAGATTAACGTATGAAATAATAGACGCAAAAACTGTAGGACTCAGTGATAATAGGATTTCATTAGGTAAGTTAAGTGGTAGAAGTGCCGTAAGAGCAAGACTTGAAGAAATGGGATATGACTTAAATAGGGAAGATCTAAATGAGGCTTTTGCTAGATTTAAAGAACTAGCAGATAGAAAACGAGAAATTACAGATAGAGATCTTGAAGCAATTGTCAGTGAGCAAGTCCAGCTACCTGAATCAAAGTTTCTACTGAAACTTGTACAAGTAAGTTGCGGAAATAATTCTAAGCCAACAGCAACTGTAACATTAATTGATAACGAGGAATTATCTGAGGAAACAGCAGTCTCATTAGGTACTGGTCCTGTTGATGCAGTTTGCGAGGCAATTAATACTTTAGTAAAAGTTCCAAATGAATTAATAGAATTTTCAGTTAAATCTGTAACTGAGGGTATTGACGCACTAGGGGAAGTTACAATTCGAATAAGAAATAAGGGTAAAATTTATTCTGGTCACTCTGCTGATACTGATGTAGTGGTCGCGGCTGCAAACGCTTTCATAAATGCCCTTAATAGATTGATCTTCTCAGAAAAAAGGAATTCTATACATCCTCAATATGATGGAATAAAAAGATCTAATAAAGAAACTTACCCCAGCTAAAATATCCCCCTGAATATTAAGTAGGGTTTAAATTTAACATGACTTAGTGTAGATTTAACTAAATATCTAATTGTTAGATGAGAGAAAGGATAATTGGTTATTGGATTCTTTCTTGGATAGGTTTAATATCCAATATTATTGCACTCCCTGTAATTTCTTTAGTAGTTATTTATGGACCTCCTTTGAAGGTCGCAAATATGACACTGGCAATTAGCCTTGGTTGGCCAGCTGCGATTGTTGG